>JAKLGS010000020.1 GCA_022710505.1 Patescibacteria group bacterium | reverse complement strand
GAATCTACTTCCCCGTCCATAATATTTCTGAATTATTAAATCCCTCGGGAATAATCGGTAGTACAAAACATCTACAACTCTGATGTTGTGGGTTCCAAATTACTCCGCCAGGGAATATTTCATTTATGTCTATAGTTCCAGCTTCTTCGTTAGAATAACAAAATTCACAATTATGAACCACGATTGAGTTCGCAATGTAACTATTATCACCCTCGACAGATAAATTATAAACTATTTGCTCTTTACTGTTTTTCAGACGAGGTTTTAAATGTCTTTTTTCTATTGTCTTGATACTAACTGACAAAATACAATTCAATTCGCGTATTTTACTAGCAACAATTTCAAAATTATTTCTTATTTGGTCTCCTGTAAATCTAAGAACTGTATATCCCTGTTTTTTCAAGGAAATATCTTTTTCTTTATCATTTGCAATGGCTTTCTTGGTACTGTGCCAATATTCTCCGTCACATTCAATTACGCATTTACATTGTTTCAGATAAAAATCTGCCCATGCTTTTTTCCCATTATACTCATAGAACCACTGAGATTCATATGGTATCCCGTTAGTAGACAAAAACCACTCAACTTTTTTTTCAAGATAAGTTTTTCCGTTATGGTTTCTTCCAATCGCTTGATGAGCTTTTTTAAGAGTTTCTTTAAACCTAACTGGGTCGTTACGTATTATTTTAAAAGGATGTGTAGATAACTGTGCCGTTCTTTTGTTGTTCTCTGTCATTTTATCCCTAAAAACTTTATCATTTTCCCATTTTTTAATCAAAGTTTTTGCTTGTAAGATACTGGAATTCTTATATTTTTCTGGGTTTGAAATTCTATCACTCTTCTGTTTTTTAACCATGATACCAGCCTTATCATATTTTCTGTTAAAATATACGAGTCTCTCCTTAGCCTTAGGATTCGTCCATCTTCTTTTATTGACTAAACTTGCAGAACAAGAATGACAATGTTCATGTGAAATGGGAATTATTTTTCCACATTTACACTTTTTCCCTTCGATATAAATATTATCTGTGATAACTAGGTCTCCAGCATTTATCCATTGTTGCGTACCATCTCTTTCAGTTAAAACAGGATGATTGCTAGTAAGAGTAATCCCAACACTATTTCCTTTTCCATTTCCAACACCAAGTTCTATTCTAACTACCTCACCGAAATATTTTCTTTTAAAGGTCTTGATTACCTTTTTATACCTATCTTTGTGCGTTAAAACATAGTCTCCAATAACAATATTGCGGATTTCTTTTGGTCCATCAATGGTAGAAATTTTTACAGTTCCACCCAAAACACAGGTAAGTTCATCGTGAGAGGTAGTCCACTTTTTAGTCTTAATACCATATTTTTTATAGACCATCATTTCTGCTTCACCCATTGCCAAGATACCTTCATATTCAGCGATATTAGGTCCTCTTATGGAAGCGACATTTTCAGCTTGGGATTTGAGAAAAGAAGCGATATCGTAACTTGTAAGGTCATTTTTTACCCCTTCCTCTACGGTTCTGGCTATCCATGACTTAGTAGTTTCATCAATCATATCCATAAAAATAGCCACTCTAGCATCCATTAAAGAAAGTAGTTTTGGATTTTCTAAATCAAATTCAGCATCAACTCTTAATTTATCAAGTCCAGTTTGCCCACCCAGATTACAAGCATAGAACAGATAACTTAAAGCCTCGTCTTTGTCGATTATTTTAGATGTTGGAATAAAAAATTGATTTATGGTCCAAAGATATTTTTTCTTTGTCAAAACTTTGACTGCTTTGTTTAGACCAATTATTTCGTTAATTTTATCGACAGTAGCGATGTTATTTATCTGTCTATTCAAAGACATTATAAGAAGTTTTTTAAATCGAGAAAACTCTTTGGACTTTATCAGTCGATAGACATAAATATTGTAACGAGTATTCTCAAAGAATTGCTCAATAGCAAATTTTATTTTCTTTTTTTTAGTCATTTTTGATGTCAGAAATATCATCATACAGTTTCATCACTGCATTTAGGATGGTATTTTGTTGAGAAATAAATGGGTCAAAAAGGTCATCGATATCTTCTCTACATTTTGCAGAAGAAATTCCTTTTCTTATAAGACTTTGAGTTCTTGCATCCAAAATATCTGTTTTAAATTCTCTGAAACCAGTTCCTTTTTTGAAATCATTTATGGTAGCCCTCTTCCATTTTTTTAATTCTTCAGTGATATCGCTTGACGAAAAATCTATTTTCTCTTCTTTAGTTGGAGTTTCTTTTTTGGGAGGAACTTCTACTGGTTTATTAACTGGGGTTCCGCCAGATGGTTTATTGGCAGGCACGACTGGATTTTGAACCGCTCCACCACCATTTTGTGTTCCATTATTTGTAGTTGTCAAAACTCCTGGCTTCATTCCTGCCTCAGATGCTTCGACTAAATCTTTTACAAAAATTGGTCCAGTAGGAGTCATTATTAAATGACCACAACCAATTGGGTCCATACCTTCTCCAATTCTCCATTCATCGATAGAAATAGCTCCATCTCTAAAAAGAGTATCAAAAACAGCGGCCTCCTCCTTTCTGTTAGTTGGGTTGATATTTGTCCAAATAAATTCAAAATCAGTGTAACCATAGTCTTTTTGAATAATATGGTCAAAAATTTCTTTTAAGAATAAAGTCGTTGGATAGAGACCTCTCTCTTTACCTATTTCCCACTCTGATTCAGTGGCACCTTTACCTCTGTCAAATTGGAACCCAATTGCTTGAGGAGCAACCTCCATCACACTCGTGGTAATTTGAAGCAACCATTTTTCAAATCTCTCAAAAGTCATATCTTCAATTTTCTTAGTTGGATGCCATTTCATTCCTTCTGGTAAGAATTTTATTTTTCTTTGGTATCTAGAATCACCTGAGAACATTGCATCCCAAGCAGTTTGCCATGCCTTTAGTTGGTCTGGGTCGCTAGCTATTTCTTTAGGAAGTTCGACTAATCCTTCTGGAATATTTCCCGCAGTGAGATAGGCAAGATTATAATTACTTAATTTTAAAGCAGTAGTTACGGTGATAATTAAACTTTCAATTGGACTTAAACCATATGGGCTATCTGTTCGTGGATTGAGCATTTTATAAATTAACTCATTTAATGTTAATTTTGCGATTTCTTTTTTACCAACACGTTGGATAAAGGCTACTTCTGGGGGTTGAGGTAATGTGCCATCTTGATTAGTAATAATGTCGATTGTACTGGCATCAATTGGCAGATAACCATATATTTTTCCACCTTTAGTTAATCTCTTATAAATAGCAACGGCATCGAGAACAAACAAGTCTTCCAAAATTCTATTCAAGAATTCTCGGAAAGAAACATTTTCATCTCCTGTGGGAAATTTTAGTAACTCTCTAATTTCTTCTCGTTTGATATCAGATTCTTTCTTTTTTTTCTCATCATAAATTACTTTTGTTGCGGTAACATCCCACGAAAGTTGAGTTATTTGACGTTTTCGATAATTAATACAAGACCTGAGTACGGGATAATATTTAGAAAAATCTCTCAAAACTTGATAAGTGACACCACTTAAATATCTCGTATCTGCTTTCTTTCCATCCTTAGATGTTGAGATAGAAATAGGTTGTAATTGAGAATAAAATATTTTATCTAAATTTGGAGTAGCTGATTCTCTTACTTTTTGTTCATCTATTTTTTGAGAAACAGCATCATCTACTAATGGGGATATGAATTTATTAAAAAGGTTGTTCCATAGGTTCATTTTTTATATCCTCACTTTGTATTGAGGTTCAGCCAGTCTAAAATACCAGCCGTAGTTTGCAAATCTGGAGTGGAATAATAATCCAAAAGTGCTTTATTAATTATAGCCCTTGTCTGGGCTATACGTGCATAGTTAAATGCATGGAAAAAATGGTCATCACCCTTATTTTTCCATTGAGCGATTTCTCGTCCCGTTTGAGGATTTCTCTTCAAAATACGGGTAGAAGCAGTCATATGTTTATAGAAATCTTTTACTGCCTCAATATTTTTTGGAAGCTCCACACGCAAATTTTGTATATCACTAATAAGATAATCTAATGAAATAGTCCTGTCAATACGGACTTCTCTCTTTACATCATCAAACTGGTGATAATCTTGAATTGAAAATTGAACATTTGGGGGATATTCTCCTGCGTACACACGACCAGGAAATGCATCTATTAGTTCTTTTACTTTAGTTTGCTCAGGACGTTTATCGATAACTAACAGTTTAATTTTGAATTTATGCATGATTGATTCAATCGAATTAAATCCACCCATAAAATGTTCCAGACCTCCAGCCCAAACAAGTCTCATATTTCCATTGGACATTTTTTTAAGAACAACACAATGGTAAATTTTTACACCAACGTCAACTCCAGCAAAACATCCTGACGCTTTTATTGGTAACTCAAATTCTTTTTTGCAAGCGTGTAATTCTTCAGCCGTTAATTGCTGTCCCTCTGATTCAAATGGAATACCTAAATCTTGGTTGTAAAATTGTTGTAAAGCAGAAAATCCAGTAGATTTCGCTCTTTTAAATCTTTTGACCATTTCCCTGATAGTGGTATTTGGATTATGCAATCCACTTACTTTGTATCCATGACAAACATCAGACATTTTTTTATTAGTGATAACCCATTTACCAGGACCTAATCTCTTGAGAGCTTTTCTACAGTGAGAACATCTAACTCGATATTTTTTGAAATCAACATTTACAAAAAAATCTAATTCTTGCCATAATCCGCATCTAGGACATTGTATCTGCCAAACTCTTTGGTCACTATTATCATATGAAACATCTATTCCAAATCCAGGCAACGTGGGAGTAGAAGCTTCTCTTCTCCATTTCAAAGCAGAAGCGAGAGTACGTTTTTCAATATAAGGTACATTGTCTTCATTGAAACGGTCTCTTTCGTCTAGATATACAGCATCAGCATCCACAGATGTTATTTGTTTAGCATTTTGAGAACCTCTAAAATATACATGTCCTTTACCGATTCTTTTAAGCCCTAATTTTTCAACCTTTTTTTCAAAATTTGTTTTGTCTGTTCTCCCACGTAAATAATCAGAAGCAGCTAAAACTGGATTCAAACGAGCTTGAACAAAATCTTGAAGTTGGGCTGATGTAGGAAAACAATACAAGGAATTACATGATTTTTGGTCAGCCACCCAAACAGCTTCAGATAATAATCTTTCGGAAATACCCATTTGAGCCGCTTTTGTATATATAATGTTCTTAAACTGGTCTTGGTAAATTTGTACCAAATATGGTCTTTTAACAAAATCCAAAGGAGTACCACGGGCTGTCATCCAAACCGCTTGACACCACAAGAAGTAATCAGATAACTTCTCCGTCCTGAATTTGTCCTGTGCTTTCACTAGAAGAGTTTGATAGAGCCCGTCTATCTCGTTCTCGCTTAATGTTGGCAATAAGTTCAATAATTCCTTCATAATTTAATGTTTCTAATAATTTATCAAAATTTGTTTTACCTCCGATATTAATTTGGGTGAGATTCGTATCTCCTTTTTTCTCTGGATTATTTAATCCAAGAGCAGAACGTTCCTGAGATAAACCCGTATTAATCATCTTTCTTGCTTCGTCAGCGCTCTTAAAAGTAACATTTTCGTCTTTTAAGTAAGCGACACCTTTGAGTTGCATAAATCTAGCGATACGTGCTTGTTTAAGGCGTATTTCGGCTAAATCTTCAAACTCTTTATCATTGGCCCTGCTCATTGTCTTATTGAGAGCAGACTCTTTCATCTTCTTTTTTTCCTCAGACCAGCCCTTAGTTTTATCTATCGTCCATTTAGGAAGTTTTTTAGCTCGCCTAAATTCTGCCGCAGTGACATAGTCACCTAGCATAAACTCTTTTTTTAATTCTACCCAATCACGCTTTTTTTGGGGCTTCTGTTGTGTCATCTTTTTTAGGTGAGACATAACTGGCTCTTTCCTCCTCTAATTTTACGATAACTTTCTGGAAGAAATCATCCCACTGTTTACCTATTTTATCCCAACTAAAGTCTTGAATGTAAGCATAAGCTCTTTCGGTTATTTCTTTAACTTTATCTGGATTATCATATACCCACATCAACTTCTTTACAGCATCATCGACATTAGTCACAGGTCTTAATCTTTCGAAATCAGTTGGCCCAAAAGATGTCCATTCTGAAGAAGTAGAACCACTTTTAACTGGTACACCTCTGAGTTTAGTATAGATAGTTTCCATATCAGAAATGTCTTCTTTGGCATCATATCCAAAAAGTTCGGGGGTAGTAGTATTATTTGGTCCGACTACAACTGTTTTAGTTGCCATACCTTCTGAATTATAAAATCCGAATCCTTCACCCAAACTTGTAGATAAAATACAATCAGAAGCATTATATATGGCATTAACTGCTTCTATAGGGAATCCTTGATTAGCTTCAAACTTACCAGGGCAACCCCAATTCTTACCATATTCAAGATTAGGGAAATTACGAGCATATTCTTTTAGAGAACCACCAGCATCGGTTTCTTGGCAATGTAAATACAAGAATGAATTCGGTCTTCTACGAATAAAATCAGAAAATATTTTTAAGGTTCTAGGTAAGTCTTTTCTTGACTGGTTGCGAGCAATTACACTTATCAAAAAAGTTTCTTCTTTTACTGCACCTTCAAAGAAAGATGCCCTAAATGCTTTATTTTCTTCATCAGATAATGGTTTAAAAATCTTTGGGTTTACTCCATGATAGATTACTTCCATGTTATCTAGTCCAAAGGGTTTTTGAAGATGTTTATCTACTTTTACGATTTCTTCTTTTCCATATTTTGTATAAGCAACTGGATAATCAGCCATAGCAATAGATTTTTCTATCCAATTAGTCTTAATAGCAGAATCAACTGGCCAATAAGAAACAGTTTTAAACCAAAAAGATGGTGGCACTTTTCTCTTAAACACTTCTTGAGTGTCTTTTAGCACCTCTAGTGTTCCTTTTTGGAATATTTCTAAAGGTTGCTCTAGGATAAAAGGGTCATTGATTGTGAATACTAAATCAAATGGTGGTTTTAAATTTTTGTCAGTTCCGAGTACAGCATTTACTAACCTAGCACGTCCATAGTAATCGCTTCTCTGAGAGATACCTGGCATTGCAGGGAATATCTTGTAGGGGAATTTTATTGGGTCTTTCCAATCACCCATATCGTTTATTCCGATAATACTGATTTCATATTTCCCAGTAGAGGCTAAATAATTAAGAATTCCTCTGGCTACTTGGGCAAAACCTGTTGCACAAGCAGGGGAATCTAACCACGCTAACATTTTTACTTTCTTTTGTTCTTTCATATTATTTATTAATTTCTAAATTAAATGGATTTTTATAAGTAAATCTAATTGGGTCATCGTTCGAGTGAACTTGACCATGGGGATTAAAACCCCATTTTCTTTCAAAATAAGCACGATTGTATTCATAAGTGTCTCGGTTTTGGTAATTTAACTCATCATCAGTTTTAATAGTCCTTGACCCAAAATGATAAAACCATGCACTTGCTGTCTTACAAGCTCTTAATCCTTGTCTCAAAAGTCTTTGGTGCATATCTCCATCTTCAAAATAACCAACATGTAAGTCTTGGTCAAAATAACCTGGATATGGTTCACCTGTTCCTTCTTCTAATTTTCCTAGAACCTCAGGAAAAGATTTATGAATCATGAAAGCAGAAAAGTGAGGGTGTTCATCAAATGTTGATTCTGGTTGTTTATATTTTAGAGTTCTCATGTCACAGTGTTCTGCCATTGTCCACATTGTAAATTCTTTGTGTTCTTCAGCAAATTTTACGAGATTATCTAATGAATCTTCTCTAAAAATTAAATCATTATTTGGAATAAAAATATAATCAGAACCATCTTCTATGCCTTTTTTGATACCTAGATTCCAGGCCCCAGGGACAGAATTTCCAATAGGATTATCTATGACTGTTCCTAGTTTTCCGAGACGTTCTCGTAGTTCAGGAAGACAATAGTTATTGATGATTAAAATTTCATTTTCGTGGGTAGTTTTGAGAGAATTAATTGTTTGCTCTGTAAATTCTAAAAGAAATTCGTTCGACAAATAAACGGGAATTACGGTTTTTATCTTCATATATTTATTTATAATTTTTGAGAAACTTTATAACTCTACTTGTATTTTTACCATCACAGGGGTAGCTTTGGCAAATTTCAAGTTGTTTAGTAGTGACTGTTGGATTTGACAAAGAAGACGACATTTCTATCGGTAAACGTTGGATTTGATTTACATTTTCTTCTCGTTCATAGAAATCTGTTGGTAATTCGTTATGTCCATAAAAAATAACTGGTTTATTTAGTAAAGATGTTTCGATTGCTAAAAATGACTCGTCACAAATTACTCCTCTAGAACCATTTATTAATTTGTAAATATAATTTAAGTCAGTCATATCATCCTCCAAGACAGTAACATTTAGTCCTCTATTTTTTATATCATCAACTACCATACTGCAAGTTCCACCTGGATGAACTTTGAAAACTAATTTACTATTTGTTTCTCCAGGTAATTGTTCCATATATTTTCTATAAAGAGAATTTCCTAGACAACCATCATTTGGATAGGCAACCAAAAAATAATCAGACAATCCTTCAATACAATCTTTTGTTTCGTAAAGGTCATCCATGCGTGGCATCCCTAAATTTACTATTTCTTTATTGGGATATTTTTCGCTAAGCCATTTTTGGTCTTGAGTGCATCCTACGATATACGTGTCGAAATTACTCATATCTTGATTCCAAAAATTATCTTTTAGATTTACACCTGAATCAAAAGCATGTTGAAATAAAATTACTTTTCCACCAGTTGTTCTAAAATATTTAATCATGTCACGATTTTGCCCGAGGTGCATAACACAGGTAAGTAAAACCTGATAATCTTGATAATTTTCTATCAAGTTAAGACCTAAATTTCGGCATAATTCTTTTGTTTGTTCTGAGTCAGAATAAATATCTATATTTCCTTCTTTGGCGATACGATACATCCAATATACTTCCCAATAATTATGGACAAAAATAAGTTTTTTCATGGTTTTATAGCAATGGCATCAATAATTCCTTGATTATATTTTTCACTAAAAATAGCTTTTACCCCAACATTAATAAATCCAACTGATTTAAGCATTGATTCAAGCCTATTTACTGAGAATCCTGTACGATGATATTCACCTTCATGATTTTGTAGCCCAAAAATAGTTTGTATTTTCCACCCCCAACGTTCATGGTCTGGAGTATTTATAAAATCATCCAAAAGCCAAATTAAATTAGGAACTTCTATTTTCCATTGTTTTCCAGATTTAAGGACTCTAAAAACAGACTTCATAGCAGGTAACACATCGTCGTTTTTCAGGTGTTCTAATAGATGGTAGGTCAATACTTCGTCGACAGAATTATCGTCAATTGTAGCGAGTTTAGTGATGTCATCTTTTATATCCGCAGGCATGTAAAGGTCAACAGACTTGAAACCTTCAATTATTTCATTTCCTGAGCCAATATTTAGTCTAAGTGTCGTTTCTTCCATTTATTAACTAAATCTATAACATAATCAATATCTTCGTTTTCCATATATGGGTAAAGTGGCAGAGTGACAATTTTATCGTAAATTTTTTCAGTGAGCGGAACATTGGCACTTAAATGAGAAAAAGCTTTCATGCGATGTAAAAGCGGAAAATGAACACTGCATTTGACTCCATTGTCCTTCATATAATACATAAATTTATCTCTTTCTGGAACTAAAATAGGATAAATATGCCAGGGAGACCTGTCAGTAGTTAGTCCTAGCCCTTCGTTGTACCTTTTAGCCACTCTTTCTCTTTCAGCATTTAACTCGTCTAATTTTTCAAGTTGAACCAATCCAATGGTTGCCAAAATATCAGTAGGATTACATTTCCAACCAACAAATTCTGATTCAAACTCCCAATATTTTTCTCCACCAGAACTATACATTTTATCTCTTGAGAAACTGGCGTTCCCATTACCATAAAGCCTAGCCTTCTTGTACCAAATGGCCTCTTCTTCATTACTACAAGCAATCATTCCTCCTTCACTCGTTGTAAGATTTTTAGTCGCATAAAATGAATATGCCTGTCGATGATTTTTATATCCATTACGAATTATTCTATGAGCCGAGTCTTCGACTGCAACAAGTCTATTTCCAGTGTCACATTCTTTTCCTGCGTAGTGAACTGGTATTTGCCAACTAGCGTCTGTTTTTCTCCAATCCATGCAAAAAGAATCTCCTTCTTCTATGTCTATAAATTTTACTGTAAGTCCTGCGTGAATAGGCGCAATTGCTGTTGCCGCACAAGTAAGAGAAGGAATACCTATAGTAACTTTATTTCGTTCTTCTTTTGGAATTCTAGAAAATACATGTTCACAAGTTAGATATAAAGCAGCGGTACAGTTATCAACCATGACACAGTACGGAGCACCAATATATTTGGCAAATTTTTCTTCAAATTCGGCAGTTTTAGGTCCAAACGTTACCCATCCAGAACGAATAACTTTTGCCACTTCTTCCGCTTCTTTGTCGAGATTTGGCATTTTAAAAAACGGGATGTCTCTCATATTATTTTTCTGATAAGCTGAAATGCTTCGGCATATTGTTTGCCAATTTGCATCCCCCTATATCCAGCTAAATTAGTAATTCCCCAGTATGACCTAGGGCTGTAATCGTCATTTAGTTCTTCTGGGTAAAAAGTTTCCATCTTATCTATTTTATCTGCCAGTTGTAAGGCATTTAGTTCAACATAGAAATTCGGTTTGAAAGTAAAAACATTATAGTTGTAGCATGGAACTTCATAGGCATAGATATCAGCAGGGTATTTTCGACAAGCAATCAAGGTTGCCTCAGCTATTACTCGGTGGTCCTCGTTCAAATCGTCTAGAGAATGAGTGAAAATAATATCGTATTTAGTT
>JAKLGS010000002.1 GCA_022710505.1 Patescibacteria group bacterium | reverse complement strand
CTTAATCTCAAAAATTTAAAAAAAGTTGATGTGAGCGATAGTTTTAAAAAGATTTTTTCTTTTGGTTCCACAGTTATTTTAGTTAATTTTTCAATGATGGCTCTTAATAATATTGATCTTATTATGGTTAAAAGATTTTTTAGTCCTACGGATGCCGGTTACTACGCAGGTACTATGACGCTGGGGAAAATACTGTTGTTCGGGGCGGGGGCAGTTTCGGTGGTAATGTTTCCTAAAATTACTGCACTACACGCCGGGGGCAAGAGTTTTATGAAAAGTTTAAAAAGACTTTTGATGCTTTTGATTTTAGTTTTGGTGGTTGGGGTGATTTGCTATCAGATTTTCCCTGAGATTATTACAAATTTATTTTTTGGAAAAGCTTTTGAAAATTCCGTGAAATATTTACCTTTGTTTTCAGTTTTTGTGGCACTGTACGTTTTGATAAATTTTTTGGTGATGTTTTTCTTGGCGATTGATAAAAAGAAGGTTGGATTTTTGTTGTTGCCCGGGATAGTTATACAGTACATAGGTTTAAATTTCTTTCACGGTAGTTTGTGGGAAGTTATTAATGTGAATATTATGGTTAGTGTTTTTACATTGGTTTTATTGTCTGTTTATTTTTACTTTTCAGTTCCAAAAAAGATGGAAAATCCAATTGAAACTCTGGGCTCAGCCCTAGGCTGAGCCCTAGGCTCAGCCCGTTCCGGGCCGAGCCCTCTCAAAATGTAGTACAATATGCCTGTGAAACCGAGAATTGCGAAGACCGTGTCAGTTATTATCCCTGCCCACAAACAAGAGAAGAATATTCTTAAGAATGTTATAGATATTGACGATGCAATATCAAAAATTCGTTTCGATTATGAAATTATTGTTGTGGTTGACGGTAAGTCCGGAGATTCCTATGAAGAAATCAGAAAGATAAAAAGGAAAAAAGTACGGGTTTTAGGATATTCTAATGAAAGAGGTAGGGGTTACGCCCTAAGATATGGTACTGCGAGATCGCGTGGGGATTATGTAGTTTTTATAGATCCCGGTATAAATGTAAATCCCAACGGAATCTCGTTAATGTTGGAGCATTTGGAATGGTATGACGCTGATATTGTGATTGGAAGTAAAATACATCCCGCCTCGAAAGTTAATTACCCCTTAATTAGAAGATTTTATAGTCGGGTTTATCATAGGTTAATTAAAATATTCTTGGGAGTTGGTGTTAAGGATACTCAAGTGGGGCTTAAAGTATTTAAGAGGGAGGTTTTGGAGGAAGTTTTACCAAGACTGGTAATAAAACAATCTGCATTTGATATTGAATTACTTTCGGTAGCGAGATACCTTGGTTTTAAGAGAATTTTTGAATCTCCGATACAAACAATATGGCACGAAGAGGACGGTGGCGAAAAACAACCTTATTTTTTAAATAAAAATGTAAGAGCGATAGTTCTTGAAACTATAGCTATTTTCTACAGATTAAGAATATTGCATTATTACAGTGATAAAAAGAAAAGAAAGTGGTTTTACGATAAAGAGCTTGATTTGAAGATAAATACAGGCGAGTACTCCAAAAACTTAAGTTGGAAAAAGAATTTAAAGAAACCCCAAGTTAAAAAAATTCTTTGGATGACATGGAAAGATAAAAAACACCCCTTAGCTGGGGGAGCTGAAGTGGTTAACGAGGAGTTAGCTAGAAGATTAGTTAAAGACGGATATGATGTAACAATTTTAACAAGCGGATTTAAAGATTGTGAAAGAGATGAGGTGATTGATGGTTACAGAGTTATTAGAGTGGGTAACTTAGTATCTGTTTATTGGAATGCTTACCTTTTTTATAAAAAGAACTTAATTGGTTGGGCAGATTTAGTTATTGATGAAATAAATACCATTCCATTTTTCTGTAAATTTTACGTCAAAGAAAAAAATATAATTTTTATACATCAATTATGTAGAGAGATTTGGTTTTACGGAATGTCGTTTCCAATTAGTTTGGTTGGTTATTTGGTAGAACCCTTATACCTAAGAATATTAAGTAACGTAAGGACAATTACTATTTCAGAAAGTACAAAATTAGATTTAAAAAGATACGGTTTTAAGAACGATAAAATTTCAATTATTCCCGAAGGTTTGGAATTCTCTCCTATTAGTGAAAAGGAGTTCAAAAATACAAAAAAAGAAAAAAAGCCTACTATTATTTACCTTGGTTCTATAAGAAAGATGAAAAGACCTAAGCATGTTTTAAAAGCTTTTGAGTTGGCAAGAAGCAAAATACCTAATTTAAAATTTTTTATTGCAGGTTATGGTAAAAATCAATACGCAAGTGAGTTTTTCGAAGATGTGAAAAATTCAAAATACGCTAAAGATATTAAATATTTTGGAAAAGTATCAAATAAGAAAAAAATGGAATTGTTAAAGAAAGCTCATATCATATGCGTTACTTCGGTAAAAGAGGGGTGGGGTTTAATAGTAACAGAGGCTAATAGTTGTGGTACCCCGGCTGTTGTTTATGATGTCGATGGTTTAAGGGATTCTTGTAAAAATGGAAAGACCGGTATAGTCTGCGGGGCCACGCCACACAGCATGGCTTTAGGAATTATTAAACTTTTTAATGATAAAAAACTGTATGATAAATATAGATATAATTCATGGAAAGATAGTTTTAATTACAATTATGATAAGACATACAAAAAGTTTTTGGAAATTATAAATGAATAAGCCATTAGTATCTGTTGTTATAACAACAAAAAACTCAAGCAGAACTTTGAAAAAATGTTTGGAATCAATTAAGAAACAGAATTACGAGAATATTGAGTTGTTGGTTGTAGATAATAACAGTACTGATAACACAAAGGAAATTGCCCAAAAATATGCTGATGAAGTTATTAATTTAGGACCCGAAAGAAGTGCTCAAAGAAATTTTGGGGTTAAGAAATCCAAGGGGAGTTATGTTTTGGTTCATGATAGCGATATATATTTTAACCCGAACTCAGTAAAAGAATGTGTAGAAGTGTGTGAAAAAGAAGGTTGCGACGCAGTAATATTAGCTGAGAAGTCTATTGGTGAGGGTTTTTGGACAAAGGTTAAAGCTTTTGAAAGAAGTTTTTATGTTGGAAATTACTATATCGAGGCTCCAAGGTTTTTTGATAAAGAAGTTTTTCAAAAATTAGGTGGTTATGATGAGAATTTATATGCTGGGGAGGATTGGGATCTCATGGTTAGATTAAGAGAAGGTGGTTATAAAATTGGAAGGATACATAGTTTATTGGAACATGACGAGGGCAGGTTAAGTTTTTTTGGAAGTTCAAAAAAGAAGAAATATTACTCAAAGAATTTCTTTGAAGTTTATGCTAAGAAGAATCCTGAATATTTTAAAAAACAAATGAGTTTTTTTGTTAGGTTTCCACCTAAAAAAATATTACAAAAAGCATCTGTACATCCAATTTTATTTTTAAGTATGATATTGATGAAAGGTGTTGAGTACTTGGAGACTAAAAAGTCTTAATTTTATGAAAAAAATATTTTTAAATTATCATTCTTCAATGATTCCGGGACCCGCACATTATTTGGAGAGTTATTTGTTAAAAAAAGGTAACGAGGTCTTATCTGTATCACACCCTTTAGATAATTATGATGGAAGAACTACGGTTTATCGTGAAGGAGATGAAGTAATTAAAGAGACAGGAAGAAAAAACATCGGTATTTTGAACCTTTTTTATGATTTTTACTTGTCTTTGAGGTTTTTATTAAGAACAGAGACTAACGTTTTTATAGGCGCCAATAATTTTGATACCGTAACGGGAATTGTTGCCCGAAAGTTTTTTAAAAAAAAGATTGAAAGGGTTATTTATTTTGCCTCTGATTATTCTGAAAATAGGTTTGGAAACAGGGTTTTGGATTGGATCTATTTTCAAATAGAGAAGTATGTTTTGAAAAACTCTGATTTAGTTATTTCTAATACAAAGAGAGCTGAAGAAAAAAGAATTAGTTTTGGTTTGGATAAGAAGAAAAGTCTGGTTATTCCAAATGGGGTTCATCTTGATAAAGAGATTTTTGAAGAAAAAGAAATTGATGAGGGAAGTTTTATTTATGTTGGGAATGTAACGAGCGAGCACGGCTTATATGATTTGCTTGAAATACTCCATCCGATTATTAAGAAGTTTGTTTTGATTGGTTCGGGAGACGATTGGGACAGGGTTGTGGAGCTTTGTAAAGAAAAGAAATTTAATTTTGAGAGTTTTTATAAAAAAGATCATGAATTTACTATTGCTTACCTTCAAAAATTCAGTGGAATTGGTTTAGCTCCTTACAATACGGAATCAAAATGGACCTATTATTGTTCTCCCTTGAAAATAAGTGAATATATTTCTTGTGGTGTTCCTGTTTTAATGTCGAGTGTTCCTGAGATAGCGGATTTGGTCGAAAAAGAAAATTACGGAATTACGTATAATAAGTTAGATTTATCAGAAATTGATAATAAATTGCAAGATTTTGATGTTAGGGATTACCATAAGAGAGCTGAAAAGTTTTACAGTGGTTTTAAGCACGAGGTTTTATATAGTAGATTAGTTTTATAATTACTTACCTTCTTGCGTTGTTACTCTCGAGAGGACGAGATAATATTTTGATTTACTTAAGGTAAAACAATTTAAATATATGAAAGTGAATAATAAAAAATTCTTCTTTATTTTTAACGGCTATGCCTCTAGGAATAAAACTATTACTGGTGGGGAGACACGTAGCATAACTTTAGCAAAATATATTTATAATCAGGGTTACAATGTTTCTTTTTGCTGTCCTACAAACTTTCATGTTGCTGAGGATATGTCCGATTTAAACCCTTTTTATTATCGAACACTACCGTGTGAGGAAAGATTTTACAATTTTCTACCAGCTCTCCTTGTTATTTATTGTTATAGAGTGTTTGCTTCAGTTTTTAAGATATTGAAAAGTAAATCTGATATATTAATTTCAACCTCCCATTTATTTCCAGACGTACTGCCTCTTTTTTTTATCAAGAATAGAAATATTAAATCTATAGTAATAGTCCACCACATATTGTCAGAACAAAAAAGAATAGGTTTAAGATCCAAATTAGCTCAAATCATTGAAAAGTTTTGTTTTTTTATAATTAGTAAAAGAAAGTCATATATCCTTACTCTTTCAGAAAATACAAGGGATATGTTAATTAATAAATATGGATTTAAGGATAAAAGCATCTACGTTACTAAGAATGGTTTGGATTTAAAATTTATAAATTCAATAAATACCCCGTTAAAAAAGAAGTACGACTTGTGTTTCTGTGGCAGGTTGAGTATGACTAAGGGAGTCTATGATCTTATTAAAATAGTAAAGATTATTAGCAATTCTTATCCAAATATTACCTGTGCTGTTGTTGGAGATGGAGGTGAAAAAGCCAATATGATGGCAGATATAAAGAATAATAAACTAGAAGATAATATTACAATGTTGGGTTTTTTAGATGAGGTAGGTAAATACGAAACTATTAAATCAAGTAAAATTTTTGTACTTCCTTCACATGAAGAGGGTTGGGGTATGGTCATTGGGGAGGCTATGGCATGTGGAGTTCCAGTTATTGTTTATAAACTGGTTGATATACTTAATATTTGGAAGGACAATGTAACATGGATAGATTGTTTTGATAAAAATTCTTTTGCCGTTAATATAATCGAATTATTAAAAAATAATATAAAAAGAGAGCAGTATATAAAAAAATCCCTAAATTTTGCTAATAAGCTTGGATGGGATAGTATACTGAAGGAGGAAGTCAGTGCCATATTATCAAATTCTTAAGCGCTATACTGGTTTAAATAGCTGTATAATAAATATATGAATAATAGGTTCAACGAGAGTAACTATTCAAGAAAGATGCCTGTAGATGGTGTAGATTCTGTTCGCATTAAATTTATTTTGGATAATATTCCAGATAACAACCTTAAAATATTAGATATCGGATGTTGGGACGGCTCCTATGCAATTAGGTATAAAAAAAATACAAATATCGTTTACGGTATTGAGTCTTCTCTAACATCTGCAAAAAGAGCCCAAAAACTGGGAATCGTTGTTAAGCAAGGGGATTTTATGGTCGGGCAGTATTTTCAGGATACTAAATTTGATATTGTAGTTGCGGGGGAGTTAATTGAACATGTTTTTGATACAGATTTGTTTCTGAAAATAATACACAAGATGTTGAAAAAAGGAGGTAAGTTAATACTTACTACACCCAATATCGCGAGTTTACCAAGAAGATTGCTTTTATTGTTAGGTAAAAGTCCTGTTATAGACAATAGAATTGTGGGTGAGACTGCTGGGCACATTAGGTACTTCACTTTTGACGGTATATATGAAATCTTAAAAGATAACGGTTTTAAAGTATTGAAATCTAGTTCAGACGTATTAAATTTTAATAACAAAGGTACTTCGTATTCAACTTTAATCCCGAAAATTTATAAAAGGTTTGGCAGATCCATTATGGTTGTTGCTGAAAAAATTTAAGTAACTATGGTGGGTGTAAAAAACTTATATAAAGACATATTTGATGTCATTACTAGTTACTTATCAGAAAATGAGAAACTTGGAAATAATTATTATGTCTCCGGTTCCAAAAATATCCTCACAGGTGAAATAAACACATATGTTGACCAGAATAATTTTACAAATATCGAGATTTTTTTTAATAAATTATTGGATAGGGAATTAAATATACTTGATTTGGGTTGTGGGTTAGGAGATAAATCTACAATTCTAAAAAACGTTTTTAAAAATTCTTCTGTGTTTGGTTTAGAGACCACTAAATGTGACGATCCTGATCAAAAAGATAATTTACCTTCTAAAATATTTTCCAGATTTTACCCTACCCTAAACAAAAAATACAACATCAACTTAGGTCTCTATGACGGTTTAAACATCCCTTTTGAAGATAGTTTTTTTGATATTATTGTTCTTTATGCTGTGATAGAACATATTGCACCTGAGAATAGAAAGGTTTTTATAGATACTATTTCAAAAAAATTAAAAAAAGATGGTTATATTGTAATTACAAGATGTCCGAGATTCTGGGGTTTGATGGAGTTTATTTCAAGAAAATTTAATTTAGGTGCACATCCTTGGGTTTTAAAGAAAAAAGAGTTATTAGGGTTATTTGATGAAGATAAGTTTTCAGTAGAAGTTTTCAAAAGAATGAACAATGTTCCCAATAACCACGTAGTTTCAAAATATTTTCATAAAATTCTTATTCCTTTAGATAAGTTTTTAGATTTTATTAAATGGCCTTTTTCTACGGACTATTTTTTGATTGTGAAGAAAATTTAGATTATCTTAGATTAAATACTTTATGGAATTTATAAAAAAATTAAGAAAATACGGGATTAAAAAAATATTTTTGTATTTGACGCCGGAAATAAAACGATTTTACAGACTTATTTTTTTAGGTTCCTACTCTCACTTAGGAGAGGATTTGGTTCTTTCAAAAAATTTTCCTACAGGATACAAAGGTTTTTATGTTGATGTGGGGGCAAACGATCCTATTTCAAAGAACAATACTTACTATTTCTATAAAAGAGGTTGGAGGGGAATTAATATTGAGCCAGATTTAGTTTGTTATAACAAAATTAAGAAAGTTAGAACCGAAGATATTAATTTAAATATCGGAATAGGGGAGGTTGAAGGAAAAGTTGATTATTATAGTTTGTTTCCAAGTTCTCTAAATACATTTTCAAAAAAAGATGCTGATAGATCAGTTTCGGAAGGTTACGAGTTGTTGGAAGTTAGCAAAATGGATATTAGAAGATTGGATGAAGTTTTAGATGAATATTTACCCCCAAATACCAAATTTGATTTTATTAGTATAGATACGGAAGGTTACGATTTAAATGTTTTAAAAAGTATGAACATCGAAAGATTTAAACCAAAGTTTATTTGTTTCGCATGTGCTGGAAATGTCTTTTTAGAAGATATCGATATATTGTTAAAAGAAAACAATTATTTGAAAATTTTTTCAAACGGATCAAACACTATTTACAAATACAGTGGGGAGTGAGATATGCCCCAACGATAGGCTGAGATCTAAAAAATCCCAATTTCCAGCTTAATGTAGTAAAATACCATTACAAACATGGAAAAAATAAACAAAAAACTAGTTTCGGTCATAATTCCTGCCTATAAACAAGAAAAAACTATTGTTACTGATATTAAAAATGTTGATGACGTTATGTCAAAATCAAGATTTGACCATGAAATTATTGTTGTTGTGGATGGTTTTGTCGATAAGACTTTTGAAAATGCCCAAAAGATAAAAAATTCTCGAATTAAAATCTTTGGTTATAAAGAGAACAAAGGAAAAGGCTATGCTGTAAGATACGGAATGGCTCGTTCAAAAGGTGAATATATTGTTTTTATTGATGCAGGAATGGACATATATCCAACCGGAATTTATCTTCTTTTGGAGCATTTGGAATGGTACAAGGCTGATATAGTAGTTGGTAGTAAAAGACACCCTGTTTCAAAAATTAATTATCCGTTTATTAGGAAACTTTACAGCAAAGGATATCAATTATTAGTTAGAGTTTTGTTTGGTTTAAAAATTAGAGACACTCAATCAGGTTTAAAAGCTTATAGAAGAGAAGTTCTTGAAAAAGTTCTCCCAAGACTTGTTGTTAAACAATTTGCTTTTGATATTGAGATATTAGCTGTCGCAAGATATTTGGGTTTTGACAAGATTTATGAATCACCAGTAGAAATCAATTGGGATAAAATGAATACTAACTTTACGCCATTATTATTTTTGGATAAATCTATAAGAAGAATGATGCTTGATACTGTTGCTGTATTTTACAGATTAAAAATATTAAAATATTATGATGAAAAAAAGAAAAAGAAATGGGTATATGATAAAGAATTGGATATGAAGATAGTTATGGAGTGATTGAATTATGGATAAAAAAGAACCACTAGTTTCAGTAGTAATGCCTGCCTACAACGCCGAAAAGTTTATTGGTGAGGCTATTGAAAGTATTTTAAATCAAACATTTAAAGATTTTGAATTTATTATCTTAGATGATTGTTCTACAGATAAAACTTGGGAAATAATTCAAGAACATGCAAAAAAAGACGAAAGAATAATTTCTGTTAAAAATGAGAAGAATTTAAACATTGCCTTGAATAGAAACAAAGGTGTTGAGATGTCTAAGGGGAGATATATTGTGTGGGCGGATGCTGACGATATTTCAAAACCGGAAAGAATTGAAAAACTATTTAATTACATGGAAAGTCATCCCGATGTTGGGATTTGCGGGAGTAATTTTCAAAGTTTCTATGGGAGTAAGTTATCTGATGTCAGGGATTTTTTGGAAGACGATAAGTCTTTGAGAGAGAATATTTTTAAATTTTCTCCTGTTGCACAGCCTACTGCAATTATTGGAAAAGAATGTTTTGATAAAGTAGGTCTTTATAACGCTTCTTACCCACCAGCAGAAGATATCGATTTTTCATTCAGGTTAGGTGAGTATTACAAGTTTGCTAATATTCCTGAAATACTGCTGATGTATAGGGAACATCCTGATTCAGCCACTCATACAAGGTTAAGAAAACAAATTTCATCAACCTTAAATGTTAGAGCCAGGTATTTTAAAAATAAAAGTTATAATGCCGGAATGTTGGATTATGTAGCTTTTGGTGTGACGTGGTTGTTCCAATTTTTACCTTTTGAATTTGTGATTAGGTCGTTTAAGTTGTTTCGTAGGATATTAATTTTCCTACTAAGAAGATAGAGTGTTATAGTAAAATAGCTGTAAACGGCTATTTAATTTGGTATTAGATTGTATAATGTACAAAATTTATGATGTTTTTAAACATAAAACTATCAATAGGAAAAAAATATGTTTAACGATAAAAATATTTTTATAACTGGCGGTACTGGTTCTTGGGCGAATGAGTTAGTAACTCAATTGCTTGAAAACTATAAACCGAAGAAAGTTGTGATTTACTCAAGAGGAGAGCACAGACAAGTAGAGATGAAAAGGCATTTCAATAACCCCCTACTAAAATTTGTTATCGGCGATGTCAGAGATAAAAATATTCTCAATATGGCCATGCATGATGCTGATATAGTGTTTCACCTGGCAGCCTTAAAACATGTGCCTGTTTGTGAAGAAAATTGTTGGGAAGCTGTGTTGACCAATATATATGGAACACAGAATGTTATAGAGTGTGCTATTAGCAATGGAGTTAAAAAAGTTATAGACGTGTCCACGGATAAGGCGGTAGACCCCTTTAACCTGTATGGGGTTACAAAAGCTTGTGGGGAGAAGTTGGTTGTCAATGCTGGAAAAAATTATGATACCAAAACCATATTCACTTGTATAAGAGCAGGAAATGTTATGGGGACACACGGTAGCGTTTTACCCCTATTTAGAGAGCAGATAGCTCTTAATAATGAGATTACTATAACTGATCCTGAAATGACAAGATATTTAATGAGTACAAAGGAAGCCATCGGTCTTGTATTTAAAGCCGTTACTAAAGCTATCGGAGGTGAGGTTTTTGTCATGAGAATGTCTTCCACCACTGTTGAAGAGATGGCTAATGTCATGATCGAGATTTTTGGAAATAAGAAAACTAAGAAGAAGATTATTGGAGTAAGACCAGGAGAAAAAAAACACGAGGTTTTAGTATCAAAAAACGAGTCACCAAGAACAAAGGTTTTAGATGATAATTATTTTGTTATATTGCCACAGGATAAAAATTCTAAACTCGAGGATGCGTACGGGAATTTGCCAAACATAAGTAGTGAAGAGTTCTCATCCTTAAATGCTAAAAGATTAAAGAATAGTGAATTTTTAAGTACACTTAAAAAGGAAAGTTGGTTATGGGAAAAGCAAAGCTGAATAAAAAAAATATTGGAATAACTGGCTCCGACGGTTTTATTGGAAGACACCTTCTTGAATTGTTAGAAAAAGATGAGAAATTCAACATAAGGTGTTTTAAGGGTGACTTGTTAAGGGAAAAAGATGTTAAAGATTTTTTTAAAGAAAAGGATATTGATACTGTTATTCATCTAGCCGGGGCATTTTTCGGTGATTTTGACACATTATTAAACATAAATTTTAAAACTACAGAAAATCTGGTGAAAATTGGTACGGAGAATGGGATGAAGAAAATAATTTTCAGTTCGACAGGAGCAGTTTACGGCGAGCCTGTTAACAATGCCTCCAGGGAATCGGATCCTACAAAACCTAATACTTATTACGGCATGACTAAGTTATTTGCAGAGAAATTGATTGAGCTTCACAATTATTTAGATGGTTTAGAGTACGTGATTCTAAGATTTCCGAATGTTTATGGTGAGGGCAATGATAAGGGGGTCATATTCAATTTCTTACGAGATATAAAGGAAAAGGGTGCAATAACGGTTTATGGGGATGGGAGTGCTGCCAGAAATTTTCTACATGTCAGTGATGCTTGCAATGCGTTAGAAAATAGTTTGAGTTATGGAAAATCTGAAATATTTAACATATCTAATCCGATTAAAGTATCAATTAATGATTTAATCTCAATACTACAGAAAGATTACAATTTTAAAGTAGATCACAAAGATGAGAACAATAAACTTCATGATTTACTTTTGGATACAGGAAAAGCTAAGAGAGAGTTAGGATTTGAACCAAAAGTTAAGGGTATATTGTTATGAAGATACTGGAAAAAGTTTTCTGGTTATTAGTTAATAGTCCGTTTTATCCACATTGGTTAAACAACTTAAAACTCAATAGTGGTAACAAGAGAATCGAAGACGCGATTTTTGGTAACGTTCTTGAAGTTGGTGCTGGTGATGGGTCGAGAAAGGATAAACTGGTAGAAAAAAACAAGAAAATAGAGAGATATGTGGCTACAGACTACAGTACTTGGGATTTAGATTTTGAAAATATAAATAAATCTTTAGATAAATTCGGCAATTTATTTAACATCATTAAAGGTTATGAGAAACGCAAACCAATGGATACAGTGTGTAGTGCAACAGAATTACCTTTTGCTGATAGTAGTTTCGATTCACATATTAGTTTCGAGGCTCTTGAGCATATTGACGATCCCTACAAATATTTTGAGGAGGCTGCGCGTGTAACTAAAAGTGGTGGTATTGTGGGATTCTCCGTCCCATTTATTTTTCGTATGCATGGGGGAGAGGCCTTGCATAAGAAGGATTTTTTTAGATTTACCAACGGTTTCTTTTATAAAGTGGCCGAGGATAATAATTTAGAAGTAGTTGAGATATACAACAATACTGGGGTTGGAACATCTGTTGCACAGATGCTTAATCACAAGATGATTCTTATGATAGAGGCAGGAAACCTTGCTATAAAAATCTTATTAGTTCTGATAGCACCGTTGTATTTTTTTGCTAATAATGTACTTGGTTTAATTATCGATGTAGTTCCTGATAAAAGATTTGCTACACGATTTCATATTATTTTCAGGAAGAAGTAGTACATGATTGTAACTACAAGTCACGCAACTATCATTAACGGTCATATATATGAGGTTCCTGCTAATACTCTTGTGGAGTCCTTAAAGTTGTTGAATAAACCTTTTATATTTGTACGCCATTCTATGAATGGAGATTTTAATTCCGAGGTATTTAAGCACGATGGGAGTATTGTATCCCATGAGAATCTAATTCCATTTCCTATAAAAATAAGTTTTTTGAGATATTTCTTTGAGATATTTTTTACAATTATATATTTCTTAAGAAAGTTTCATAGAAAAATCAATATCGAGGTATTTTTTGGGGTTGATCCATTAAACACTGTTTCGGGTTTAATACTTAGGAGGTTAAGAGTAGTTAAAAAAGTAATCTTTTACTCCGTAGATTATTCAAAAAATAGGTTTGAAAACAAATTATTAAACTTCTTGTACCAAAAGCTTGATACCACTTGTACTTTAAATTCGGATGAGGTTTGGAGCGTATCTACTAGAATAGTTGATTTGAGAAGAAAGATGGGTTTAGAAGATAGAAAAAATGTATATATTCCAAACGTACCTTCCGATGAATATAAAAAATATTTGAATAACAAGAAAGATAGACTATGTATGGTGACTTTAGGTATAATTGGTTCCCAGTTAGAATTTACGAAGGTTTTTATCACCATTAAGAAATTAAAAAAAGATTATCCAAATATTAAATTCAAGATTATAGGGTCTGGTCCGATGGTGGATTATTACAAAAAACAATGCGAAGAAATGGGCATTCAAGATAGCATAATTTTTATGGGAACTCTTGGTCACACCGAAGCTTTAGAAGAAATTTCTAAAAGTGGTATCGGGTTAGCCCTTTATAATGGTTCCTGGAGCTTTAATTATTATGGGGATTCGATGAAGTGTAGAGAGTATTTTTGTTTTGGCTTACCAGTTTTAACAACCGACACTCACTCCACGGTAGAAGATATTTTAAGTAATCGTGTTGGGTTGGTAGTAGGCACTGATGTAGAAAATTACGTATCTGAGATAAAAAGCATTCTCAAAAATTATGAGAATTTATCAAAAAATTCGTATGATTTAGCGAGAGTGTATGATGACGTTCATTTAGATAATTTGAAGAGACTTTGCTCACATAATAATGAATAAATTGTATAAATTAAGTAAAAAAACTTTCTTTTGGGATTTCTGTGTTTTTTTATTGTTACTTATTTTGTTTTTTGTCTTATTTTGGAAATTGTTTTTTAAATCTGGGTATGTATCTGTTGGTGATAACCCAAATCTCTATGAAAAGCTGTATTTAAGCTCATGGGATCCGTCTCAGAGCAACGGTATATCGCGTGAGGCAGTCGTGTCCTCGTACGTTTATCCAATTTTATTAGCTAGGGTATGCGCGTTTTTTGGGTTTGGGTTGGAATTTTCAAGTAAAATATCCTACTTTTTACCAATCGTAGTGGCGATGGTGGTGTTTTATGTGGTTTTGAAGAGAGTATCTCGAAGTTCGTTTTATTCCTTTGTTGGTTTATTTTCGTTTATACTATCTGTATTATCAATTGAGCATATGGCTGTGTTCTTTCTTGTGTATTTTTTACATGTTTCTAGTTTGGTGGTACTTACTTATTTTATTTTCAGGCGGGGTTTTGATTGGGAGAAAATTGGGTATAAAAGAATTTTAGCTCTTGTATTTTTATCATTTCTTAATCTACATCCCTTTTATTTCATAATTTATAATCTCTATCTTTTTTTGTATTTACTTTTTATTACTTGGAAAGACTTTAAATTACACAATATAGCTAAATTTATTTTTGTTTTTATCTCAACTATTATCATTAATTTATTCTGGATACTGCCCTTTTTTATGAGTATTTTTTCAGGAGGGGTGACCCCCAGTAATTTGTACGGGGTGTCAAATTTCAATGCTGTTTTAGCTGGTTACATAAATCATTCTACTGTTTACAGAGTACTAATTGGATCTGTTTATCCCATCAAAAGTCTTTGGGACAGACTGGTGAATAATTATTTAATATTTTCATATTTTGCTATTTTTGCATTGACATTATACTTTATTGTTTATTCCTTTAGTAAAAAAAACAAAACAGCTTCTTTTTTTTCTGTTATTTTTGCAATTTTCTTAGGCTTGTCTTTTTGGCCTAATAATCCTATTTTAGGCGGTCTGTGGGATTTTCTTTTAGGAAATTATTCTTTCTTTGGTTTTTTTCGGTCTTTTAATCGTTTTATTACAGTTTTACTGCCTACTATGCTTGTAATTATAGGGATTAGTTATAAAGATTTTCCTAAAAAGAGAATCTTAAATATGATTCTTTTTATAATTCTTACCTTAATATTATTTGGAAGAAGAAATTTAATGACCGGCGACCTCGGAGGAATTGTGCCTATATACAACATTCCGAAGGAATACTCTTTACTAAACAAAGAGCTTAAAGACTTTGAATATGAGGAGAAAGAAATACCTAGGGTTATTACATATCCTAAAACCGATTACGAGGCCTTTGTTTGGAATAAAAATCCTAATTATAATGAGTTACCAACATCCGGTTTCAATTTTTTAAATTACTATTTAGATGCGGAAATATTGATGAGTAAATACGGTAACCACATATTAATATCCGAAGGTTTCTTTAAGAATATTTATGATAATAAATATTGCTTAGAGACTGAGAATTATCTCAAGGATTTAAGAAAAATTCACATTAATTATGTACTTTTAAACAAGGATTTAATCACTCTTGAGGGAGATACAGTATCTTTTAAAAATTATAGAAGTTGCTTAGAAAATTCTAATTTTTCATTATTATTGAGTAACGAATATTTTGACTTTTTTAAAATAAATTACAGTGAGGACTATGAAAAAAACTATAAAATTTTAGAGGTATACCCTTTCTACTATAAAGTAACTTTTGATTTCAAGGGACAGGAAAACTCTGAACTGGTATTTCCTCAAAGCTTTAATTCTGGATGGAAATTGTATTTTTATGATAGTGAGGATTTAGGCTTTTTAGAAAAAAATGCGATTCCTTTTTATAACAAAGAAATTCAGGTTCAACATTTTGATAACGAGCCTGGAAACAAGTGGTTACTAAATAGAAATGACTTTAATGATGATAATGTAACCTTACATTTATATTATTACCCACAAATATACGTTGTTATAGGATCTGTTATTAGTTTATTTTCTATCATAACCTTAGTAACTGTTGGTGTTGGGTTGGGAATTAAAAGTATTAAAAATAAAAATGTTATTAATATTCAATAGTTTAATACACGCATACAATGATATGTCTAATTCCCTCGTATTAAGGTACTCTGTTTATGTTGATAAATCGTATCTTTATTTTAGATCTGGTAATTTAGGAGAAACGTATTATCTTGATGCTGTTATAAAGTTTTTGTTTAGAATTTTTTCTAATTTTTTACACCCCGTATTGCTAAATAATCTTTTTCTTTTGATAACTCTTTTTATGTCATTGATTATCACCTACTTGATTTTCAAAAAATTATCGAAACATTCAGTTTTTTTAAACGCTATTTTTTCGATACTATTTTCTCTTTCTTTGTACTACTTATTTCGATTAATATCTCTAACCCCATCCATGTATGTGACTTTTCTTATATCCCTGGTGGTTCTTTTATTACTCAAAAAAACACCCCCCTTTATTTTAGGAATTGTTGAGTTTGTTGTATTGTCTTCTTCAAATTATTATGGATTTTTCATATTTGTCTTAGTGGGTATCTGGTATTTCTTTGATTTAATTTCTAAGAAAATTTCTCTTAAAGATTTTCTTAAAAAGATAGTTCTTTTTATCGCCCCTGTTTTAATAGGAATATTAATATTTTTCTTTCCTTTGTTAAAAAGTAATTTAACTTTTTCAAAGTCATATACTTTAGAAAACAATCAAAGGCCAAAAAATGAGAAAACCACAGTCTATCGCCCTCTCGAAGACTGGTACAATCTTTCCTTCCGTCCCTGGTATTTCTTTATACCTCCAAAATCTTCTGTTTTCTTTGGTGAATTTTCAAAAAATATTAATGAGAAGATACAAAACACAGGGTACTACCTAGCAGATGATTACATGGAAGAAGAGATGGCAGGTAGTTATATGGGCTGGCATTTTTTATTAGGTTTAGGGGCAGTAGCTGTAATTCTTCTTTTAAAAAGATATAAAAACATTGAATTCAAAACATTTAAAACAGTATATGAAAACAAAGAAATGATAATTAGGAGTTTCTTTATCATCTTTTGTATACTTCTAATCTCCGGACCCCCTTCATTTACCATAGGTGGGGTAGAAATATATACTCCAACATATCTTCTTTACTACATAGTACCTGTATTTAGAACATTAGTTAGGTGGGCAGTAGTAATTTATCTCTTTGTTTTAATAATCAACTCTTTTCTTGTTCAAGATCTATACAACTTAATGAAAACAAAACTTCAAAAAATACTCTTTATCCTATCCTTTTTAACTTTAAACTTTGTAATCTTTGCAATAAAAATACCTGTAATAAATATAAACAAACCACCTCAAGAAATAGCATTTGTAAAAGAAAAATACCCGGAAAGTGTACCTTATGCCGTATATCCAAAAGGAGACTACTACTCAATATTCTGGATAATTTCACATGAAGATTTATTAATTAATCCTGTAAATTTTGTAAATTATGAAACAGGATTTGATTCGAATGAATTTTCGAAAAATTTAGTAACCCAAGAGGGCATACAAGAGTTCCTTGATAAAGATCCTAAGTACCTAATTTATTATCCTGAGAATATTTCTAATGACGATTTGCAGAAGATAGCAGAAATAAATCCATCTTTGAAATCAAGAGAGAATATTTATGAATTTTTCAGATCTAATTTTGGAGATGGTGTAGTAGTGGGGGAGTCTGTAGTTTTTGAAATAAACAAATAGGTTTACTTATCTCTAACAACATTAGCTTCTTTTCTTTTAGCTATTTCAATCTCTTTCCACCTGGCTTTCATTTCTCGAGTAAAATCATCTCCCACTTTTTTAAAAAGTCTTTCTTGTTCTTCTTTAGGCCACTCAAGGAAACTCTTGTTTTCACAATCTTTACTTCTTTTGAATTTTTTAACTTTTATTCTAATATCATCCATTTTTTAATATTTCTTCTAATTTTTCTCTACTGTAAGGAATTTTTACATAGGTTTTTGTATTGTCAATTTTTGATTTTGGGATACACTGTCTTAGCGTTTTTAACACAAATGACTAACTTTTTCTTTGCTTATCAGTTACCGTTTTCTCCTCAGCTCTTTTAAGAGTTTTCTTTTTTTCCTTCCATATGTCTTGTGCAACTTCATTGAAGAATTTTTCCTGATATTCTAGAGGCCACTCAGATAAGTTCAGGCCTTTGCATTCTTTTCTAATTGTAGGAATTATTGATTTCATTTTAAATTACTTTCTAACCAACTTTTGGTATAAGGCATTTTTACACCTTTAATTATTAAATCCTACCCGCAACATCTGTAACCAGTTCCATCGTATTCTTAGGAAACACTTTTGATATCTCAATTAACTTTTCCTTATCAATATTTTTTAAATAAAGCTCATCAACATTCATAATTCTCTTTCCCTTGGAGACAAGATACAGACAATCAACCAATGCTTTCTCTGGACTCGCAATATTTATTCCGTTCTCAAAAGTATATCCAAAGAAATACTTATTCGATAGCTTAGTAAATTCCACTTCAACATCATTCAAAATCATTTTTCTAGTTCTTTTTGGAGTAGCAAAGGTTAAAGTGTATGGAACTTGGCTTAAAATCCCATATTTGCTTAAAACACTCTCAAAAGAAAGGTAAGAGGGGTAGTACATTTGATTTGCTATCTTTAAAACATCGATTTCTGTTCCATAGGGAGCATAAATTCCTTTAGCAATTCTTATCAAAATTCCATTCTTACACCATCTTGTTAATTGGCCTCTTAAGGAATCAATCGGCATGTTTAAAACTCTTTCGATATCTTTAACAGAGTAATAATCTTTTTTTAACTCTTCAAGTTTTTTTAAGGCATCTATTCCAGTCATATACTTTTAATCACATCCTCTACAAGCCCCCTGTAACTAACAGGAAGCAATTTATTAAGTTCTCTCTTAACTTCGTTTTTACTAAAATTCGTAAAATCCATCTTAGTGTCTTTATTTCCCAAACTTTGTTTAATAAACCAAATATCGAAAATATCCCTTATTCTCTTCGGCTCAATACTCAATTTGTCGGATAATATTTTTTCAAGTGAAAAAGTATTGGCTATTAGGTTAATCGGAGAAACAGAGCTTTTTAATACAATTAAAGAACAGTCTTTGTCTTTTTTTAAATTCTCTTCTCTTGTTGAGATCTCAATTTTTATACTAAAATTCTGTAATATCGAAGAGTCAATCACTTTAAAAAGTGCAAACAGTGTATTGAACTTTTTCAAAGCCTCAACAAGCTCAATATTTGGATTATTTGTTGCAATTTCTTTACAAACATTAATGAAATCAACGGTTTTAACATTTTTTAATATTGAAAAATCAAGATCATCAGAAAACCTTGGTGAATCATATGCAAGTCTTAAGGCAGTCCCACCTTTGAATACTAGTTTGTCTGCTAAATTACTAGAATAAATCTCTTTTAGGACAATAAGTTCGTACTCCTCTCTAACAATCTGAGGAGTTGATATTTTTAACTTTTTGCTTAGTTGCTCTGCTAACTCTTTGTTCATGTTTTATATGATACCACAATATGAGCAAAATTGCTAATATTACATGAACATATCTTTAGGCTTTAGATATATCATAAATCATCATGTAGCCTTTGAAATTACTCAAAAAAGTCGCAAAAATTGGAAAAATCCCTCAAATCCCCTATAATACCCGTACTTGCCCAAAAAGTTTCAAATGATTGACTTTATTTTAACCAACAAATTTAATATTTTATTCAGCTTGGTTTTAATTCTTTTGTTGATATCGTTCTTATTTCCGTTAGATAGTTTTCTATCTAAATTATTAAAAACCAATGTTAAAAAAACATATATATTTTCGGTTCTGGAAATTATTGCGTTAGTAATACTATTTTCAGTCTCAAGACTTGAATTCATTCTCACCCTGCCGATGGTTGTTTTTTCTATTTTTGTTTTTCTTCTAGGTTTTATATCCGATAGAAGATACATTTATTTATTAGCGCTTATTTCATTAGCCTTAACTCCAATAATGCTAATTTTAAAAATGGAAGATGTCGCGGAGTTTTTTGCACAAACTTGTTATCTTCTTTTAGTCTTAGGCGTATTAAAGGATATTTTCTATGAAAAGATCTTTGAATAAAGACAGATTAAAAATAAAGATGCTTTTATCACTCCTACTTATTGGTGTTTTACCAATATTGTTCAATTCTTCAGCAAAAACAAAACTTGAATACTACAAAGAACTTTTTGGAAAGGACTTTGGTATTAAGATATTTGAATCAGATAAAGAAAAAGTATCTAAAAAAGATTACTTATCTACAAACCCTGATAAAGGTTATTCTTTAGTTTTATCTTCTCAAATCTCTGGAGATGAGGAGATTGTGGAATCTCAAGAAATTGAAGATATAGGTGTTTCAAAGGATACAAAGCAACCAGAAAACGAAGATCCAATCAAATCCTCTTCTTGGATTCAGAATAAAACCATATTAATTTGCGATAGTGATTTTTCATCAAATTACCCTTTTAAATTTAATTGTTCTAGTCAGTCAGTTTACTCAGATGAAGTTTCTGAAATGGGTGGTTTTATAAGAAATCTAAATTCTGAAAATGTTGATTTCTTTGTTATTCCAGAAAACTTACTCTTGGAGCCTGAACAAAGAACGGAGTTTCAGAACTATTTTAAAGCAATTAGAAAAGCTGATAAAGCCTCAGAAACAACAGAATACAATGATGAAATTCAAACAAACATCAGTATTCTAACTAGATTGAAAGATTTCACAGACACAACGGTATTTGAGTTTTTCTCAATATCTTTTTATATGATAATACTTGCTAGTTTATCCTGGAGGTTACTTAGTTACTTTAGTGAGGAAGGTAAGAAATTTACTTTAAGTGATTTTAAAAATATTCCTAATTCGTTTAAAAATTTGTACCTATATCAAAAAATATTAATTCCTGTTTTGGTTTTTATGGGGTCCATTTACATCCTATTCGTTTTATTTATAGGTATAAAGGATGGTAAAGGTCTAAATTTGAGTTACTTAATTTCATATACAAAGGAAAATTTTAATATATCCAAGTTATATGAATTTTTTCAAAAAGGTAGTTTTTTAAGAATTGCTGTTTTTAGTTATAGTTTGGTTTTTATTGGACTTTTTTTCTTGTTTTTCATTCCTGTGTTCGTCAAATTTTTTAAAAGAGGGGGCGAAAAGATTGCAGAAGTAAGTATTAAAAAAGACGTTATCAAATATGCTTTTCCGACTTTAATAGTGTTATCTTTAGTTGTTTCTTCTGTATTAGGAGTCGAGGTTTCGCTTAAATTTTTAATTTTTGTAATTGCTGTTTTGGTGTTTTTATTTTTAAAAAATCTTCAAGGAAAAGGTTTTGATTATGTTTACTCTGCAAAAGAAAAGTTTGTTTTTACAGCAGTAGCCGTTTTTATTATTTCTGTAGGTTTTCTATTTAATTTTAAAGCCAAGGACACAGATTTTGAGTACAAAGAGGAAGATTTGATAGGTGTTACCGATGAGGTAGTTTTATTGCCTTATTCAAAACAGTTAGGGGAGAACACATTGATGAATGAGTATAACTTCTCAGGCTCTGAGCCAGTGTTTGTTGATAATTATTTGGTTTATACACCCAACAATTCAAGAGTTGAAAACAAAAATGCTAAAGATTTTAAAAATGAAGGGGTTTTCTATATTCAAAATGGTGATTTGGAAGATATTGTTTTGGCAATTAATTCCAGCGAGAATCTTTCTAATGAACTAAGATCTGAGGAGCCTTCAAATTTCTTTCAAATTAAAAATCTTAAAAAGGAATTCGGGAGTTCCGAACCTGAAATTCAAATAACCTTTTCATGTAAAAGGCCAGATATTGGGACCGATAAAATAAAGGTTGATTTTTATTATTTAGAAGAAGGGGTAGTAGGTCATGATGATAAAACTCTTCTTTATTTCCCTGGTTGTTCAAAAATAGGGGAGCCCGAGACTTATAAAGTTAAATTGGAAATACCTTTTACGGATTCTGAGTTTTTATATATAAGATTAGTTGATGTTAATGGTAGTGATATTAAAGATATTGAAATTATTAATGGGGATCAGGTTTATTTACCTGAGTATTTTTCAAAAGGCAGGGGATACGAAATAATTGATTCGGGTGGTTTAACTACATCTGCAATTGTACCTGTAACTAATTATATTTTTGGTGATTCTTATGATTTGGGTTTTGATCTTAATTTTGATGAAGAAGGTAAATTTGATATATCTGTGCCTATAAACGGGCTAATAAAAGAGGGAAAGTTAAAAGATAGATTTTTAATTTGGTCCACTAAGAAATATCTTCCGGTGAGATTACCGTGAGGGAGGGCTGAGCCCGTTCCGGGCTCAGCCCATCCTAGGCTCAGCCCGTTCCGGGCTGAGCCCTCCAAAATCGTGTAAAATAAACCCATGAATTCAAAGAAATTTTTTCAGATTGTTTTTATATCGTTTTTCATATACTTCGGGTCTTGGTTATTAGTTTACAAAACAAATATCAATAAATTAGCAATTCAATCAGAAGACACCGTTCCCGCTATGTTTTTACCTGTAGCGATAATAAAAGAGAAAACTCTATATCTTGGTAGCTACTACAATATGCTGATTAGTAAATTTCCCCACCCCGATGATAAAAATCAAATCCGAGGTCTTACTCCTTTTTATTTAAAGAAAATTGATGGACATTATGTTTCCGCGTTTACTTTAATAAGTGGTTTACTGGCGGTTCCGGTTTATTTTTTACCATTAAAATTTGGAATGGTGGTAACATGGGAAAACCTCATTATTCTTTCAAAAATATCTTCAGCATTGATTATGGCTTTATCAGGAGGATTTTTCTATCTTTTATTAAAAAAACAATTTTCCCTTGATGAGAAAAAGGCTTCTGTTCTAACTTATGTTTTTTTGTTCGCAACAGTAAACCTTGCGATGTTGTCTCAGTCTTTGTGGCAACACGGCACTTTACAGCTTTTTTCAATCCTGGGTTTGTACTTTGTTCTGGACCACCTGAAAAGCCCAAATTTCAAGCCTTTTAGCGCGTTTTTGAGTGGTCTTTTTTACGGTTTAGCATTTCTGTCAAGACCCACCGCAGCACTCGGACTTCTTTTCATCGGAATTTATGCTCTCATAAAATTAAATAACCTTAAATCTATATTGAAAACAGGTGTTTTTGTAGCTTTGGGATTTCTTTTAAACGTTGCATTTTTTCTTTGGTATAACAACAAATACTATATTGGGATTGAAAATCAGGGTTATGCAAGCCAATTGTTCGGAAGTTGGATCTCTCCTTTTCCGGTTAGTTTTTTTGGAGTATGGTTGTCTCCCAGCAAAGGAATTCTAACGTACTCCCCGGTTTTCCTTTTTTCATTTGTCGGTTTTTATATAGCTGTAAAAAAAGGATTAAAAGAGAATCTTCAATATCTTTTTTACTTTCTGATTGTGGTAATTCACACCTTAGTAATTAGTTTTTGGAAACACTGGTACGGTGGTTATTCCTTTGGTTACAGAATGAGCTCGGATGTTATTCCTTATCTTGTTCTTTTAATGGTGCCTTATCTAAAATCTTCCTGGTATGATAAAAAACATTTTTTGTTTTCTCTTTTGTTTGGTTTTTCAATATTAGTTCAGGCTTTCGGTATAGTGTTTTTTGACGGAATTTGGCACGCCGCTTACGACACCGGATTTAAAAATACATCTTGGCTTTGGTCCCTAAAAGATTCTGAGTTTATGTTTAATGTCAGAAGGTTGTTAGTAAAAGCTAAAATGCTTGAAAGAGCTTGCCCGAAATGTCTTCCGCTGAAGTAAGTTGGGGCCCGGCCCACAAGTGGGCCGGGCCTTTCCCGGGCTGAGCCCGCAGGCGGGCTCAGCCCTTCTGTAATGTATAATGAGATTGCTAGGCTGAGCCCGCGGGCTCAGCCCTCTAAAATGACTATCGAAGAACCAAAATACAACATAATCTGTCTTTCAAACCAGCTTTGGGATTTTCCCCTATGGACTAATAAAAGACATGTTATGAGCCGGTTACCAAAGCTCGGGCATAGTGTTTTATTCATAGACCCACCTATTAATACAGGCAGGGTATTCGCCAAACAAATTTTGCAGAGAAACTGGTCTTTAAAACGACTTTTTACTAAAACGAAAAAAACTGAAGAAGGAGTTGTGGTTTATTCACCTTTAAATACCCACCCATTAAAAGGTATTTCTTCGGCTAAACACTCTCAGAAAATAAATGAGATATCTCAAAAAGTTTTTAAAGATAGCGGAAATGAAAAAACTATTTTATGGATTTATCACGTAGAGATAGAAGGTTTAGAAAATTATTTAAAAAATATTAAACATGATTTTTTGATTTATGATTGTGTAGATAATTATGAAGGATTTCCAAAATACAATACTCCTGAAAAGAAAAGATGGATTGTTGATCAGGAGCGTCTGTTAACCTCTCGAGCAAATATTGTTTTCACTACCACTCCCGGTTTGGCTGAAAAACTTAAAAAAATTAATCCGAAAACATATTTCACTCCCAATGTCGGCGATTTTGAAAGATTTTTTGATGTAAAAAACAAAGGTTTTGAAGTTCCCGAAGATTTAAAAAATATTCCGCACCCGATAGTGGGTTTTACCGGTGCTGTTGATGAGTACAAGTTTGATAGGGAATTGTTTAAAAAAATTGCGGATGATTACCCGTCATTTTCATTTGTAGTTATAGGGCCTTTGGCATTAAAAGATAAAGAATCAAGTAAAAAAAGCTTGGGTTTTGAGAAATTGGATAATGTTTATTTCTTAGGTAGAAAAGACTTTACTGAAATTCCAAAATATATTTCGTTCTTTGACGTTATGACAATCCCATATCAGTTGAATGATTACACAGTCGGCGGATGTTTTCCTGTGAAATTTTTTGAACCTTTGGCTGCCGGGATTCCCTTGGTGGTCACTGATCTTCCCTCTTATTATCCTTTTGAGGATGTTTGTTATATCTCCAAAAATCCGGAAGAATTTTCTCTAAATATTAAAAGAGCTTTAGAAGAAGACATCGCTGAGAAGTCTAAAAAAAGAATGGAAGTTGCTAAGAAAAACACTTGGGAGGGTAAAATTGCCGCCATGCTTAGTTATATTAACGAGAATATAAAATGAAAATACTCTATGTTTTAAATTCATCGAAGTTCGGAGGGATGGAAGTTCACGTTCTCGATCTTGTGAAGGGGATGGTAAAAAAAGGACACGAGGTTTTTGTTTGGTGTCCTCAAGGAGACATGTCTGATTTATATCAAAAAAATGGTGCAGTAGTTTCAAATGAATTCATTTCAAAAGACTTTGATTTTAAATATATAGCCAATCTTAAAAAATATGTTGAAGAGAATAATATAGATATCGTTCATTCTCATGAACTTAAAGCTGTAGTTAATTCCTTACTTGCTTGCAGAAATACAAAAGTTAAAGCTGTTGTAACACATACTCACACCCCAATATCTGAGTGGCAAATTAATTCAATTAAAAAATTCCTTAATGTTAAGTTGTATTCTTATGTCGTAAATAAATTATCAAGCGCGGAAATAGCACTTACCGAATCAAAGAAGAAAGTTAAAATCAAAGAGGGAATAAACGAGAAAATTTTGGAAGTGATTCCTAACGGAATTGATACCTCAATTTTTAATATACCGGCTTTGCATAGGTTTGAATTCGAAAAAGAAATTAAAAGAAGACACGGGATTCCCGAAGATGCGTTTGTATTTGGAAATCTAGGTAGAATTACTCAAGAAAAAGGACACGAAGTATTAGTGCGTGCATTCTCAAAATTTCTAAATTCACAGCTTTTCCGTAAAGAGAAAATGTATTTATTAATCGTCGGGGGCGGTGCTTTGGAAGATAAAATTAAAAATTTAGTCAAAGAATTGGAATTGGATAAAAATGTTGTAATTACGGGAAGATTTGATGACGAAGATAAGATAAAATACCTTTCTACATTTGATGTTTTCGTGTTTCCGACACTTGCCGAAGGTTTTGGAATTGTTCTTATAGAGGCTATGAGTATGGGATTGCCTGTGATTTGTTCCAACCTTGAAGTTTTAAAAGAAGTCGGAGAAGACTATGTTAAATTTTTTAATGTTGGCGATTACGAGGATTTGTCAGATAAGATGGTTGATGAGTACAATAAAACAGGTAGTGAAAATAAAAATTTGGTGGAAGGGGCGAGAGAGTTTGTTGAGAATAATTATTCATTGGAGAGTTTTGTAGATAAGTATGATTATTTGTATTTAAAACTAATGGGAGATAAAAAATGAAAGTTTTAATGTTAGGGCGAATCGGTCTGTTGGACGCCCGGGGCGGGGACAGGGTTCAGGTAGAAAACACAGCCTCGGAATTAAAAAAACTTGGTATTGATGTAGATATTAAAACGGATATGGATTTTGAACCTAAAGATTACGATTTGGTCCACATTTTTCAACTAGATTGGACTCCCGAAACCTATTTTTATGCTAAAAAAGTGAAAAAAGCAGGTGTTCCGATAGTTTTATCTCCTATTCATCACGATGTGAAAGAAGTCAAAAAATTTGATGATGAGTTTGTATTCGATTTCAGAAGAATTTCGAAATTATTTTTTAGAGATCAATTCAGAAGAGATACCTTTAAAAATGTTTACAGATCTTTATTTGATAGGAGAAAATTTAAACCTACGTTATACAGTGTTTTTCACGGATTCAAAAAAATGCAAAGAGAAGTTTTGGAAATATCCGACGCAGTTTTAGTCCAAACTGTAAGAGAAGCAGAAGATTTAAAAAGAACATTTGATGTAACTTTTAAGTGGGAGAAGGTATTAAACGGAGTGGGGGAAGCTTTTATTAAGCCAAAGCCTTTTAAGAATCCATTTGAATTTGAAGATTATATTATGTGCGTTGGCAGAATTGAGCCCAGAAAAAACCAACTTAATGTTATAAAAGGGGTTAAAAAATTTAGAGAAGAAACCGGACTTGATGCTAAGCTGGTATTAATCGGAAAAGCCAGCCCCATGAAACACTTCGAATATAATTTTTTAATAAATAAGTTGCTAAGAAAACATAAATGGATTACCAGATTGGATAATTCGATAAATTACTCTGATCTTCCTTCCTATTACCATTTCGCTAAGGTCTGCGTTTCAGCCAGCTGGTTTGAGACAACAGGTTTAACCAGTTTGGAAGCACTTTACTGCGGAGCCAATACAGTTGCAGCGGGGCCTCGAGCTAAAGAATATCTCGGAAGTTTTGCGTCTTTTTGTGTTCCTGATAATGTCGAATCAATAACAGAAGCTATTAAAAAAGAATATTTTGAACCCCGACCGGTTTTGGACGAAAAGATAAGAAAAGAATATACTTGGCAGAACGCAGCCGAAAAGACTCTTAGTGTCTATGAAGATGTTCTTTCATCGATGAAACCTGAGGTCGGTGAGACCATCAATAAAAAACCAAAAAGTTCAAAAAAGAAAAAATGAATTATTTATATCTCGTAGTAATATTTTTAATATTTGTTTCTTCTTATATTCTTGTTTTGAAGAATTTTAAGTTTTCACTTTACGTTTTGATAGTGTTGTCTGTTTTGATGCACAAGGAGCTTTTTAGTTTCTATAGGTGGGATTTGATGCCGGCAAGGATATTTATGTTAGCTCTGTTATTTGCAGGAATTACTAAGACGTATCTTTATGTAGTTAAGAGCGGGGGCATCAAATCCCTTCTTCCTTACATCAAAGATCCCTACATTCTGACTCTTTTAATAATATTTTTCACAAGAGCACTATCTTTAGTTTTTTCAAAAAATATACAAGCGAGCATCTTTTTGCTGGGTTTTTTCGCAACCATAGTAGTTTTAGGAATTTATCTTTATCTGACATTTAAAGATAATCCCCAGGAATTATTAAAATATCTTAAATTTTTTACATACGTGGTTTTTACATTGACTTTATTTGGTTATTACCAGCTGTTTCATTTTTATCAAACAGGAAGAGTAATCGGAGCCATGTGGCCTGTTCCCGGTAAAGTACCCAGAGTAGGTTCTTTGTTTTGGGATGTAAATCATTATGGGGCTTTACTGTCTGCGTTAATCCCCGTCATTTTAATTTCATTTGTAAATACTAGAAATAAGAAAGAGAAATTATTGGATGTGTTTATGGTGTTATCTTATTCCGCATCTCTTCTTTTGACTAATTCCAGAACTGCATGGATGGTTGCAGGTTTTTCAGCTGTATTCTTTTTTACAATTTTATTAATTAAAAAATTTGGAGCTAAGGGTATTTTGTATATTTTCTTAGCTCTGGTTTTAATAACGTCGCCTTTTGTGGTTGAGTATAGTAAGAAGAAAAGTAATTTCAGAAGATATGTAAGGGATGCCTTTCATTACAGAATAGATTCTTTTGATTCTCACTTTATGCTTTTGACAGGAGCGTATCAGATTTTTGAAAAATACCCGTACTTAGGTGGTGGCTACGGTTCTTTTTTTGAACATTTCAGCAAGACAAAGATTGCTCCTAAATTTTTCACTAGAGATACTGCGGCATTGAGCGGGAGAGTTCCGGCCCATACCATTTGGGGTGAGTCTCTGTCAGAAACAGGTATCATTGGTACTGTACCTTTCGTCTCGTTCATGTTGTTTGCCTTTTTATCACCTTTGTATGTTTTCTTTAAAAATAAAGATAAGAAGGTTGCTTTTACCGGAGGTTTAATGTCTTCCGTGATTTTGGGTTGGTATTTGGCGGGTATTTTTTACTCTTACAATTCTGAATTTTTTTGGTTACTGATTTTTTCATATTTTATTTGGGGGATTGGAATAATCGGTAAAGATTGGATTAAAAAAATCATCCAATATATTTTTGTAAATAAAAACATAATGTTTTCAACTATTTTAATTCTTTCGGCTCTCCTTATTTTTACAGGTCTCGGAAAAAACCATCTTATTCCGTGGGACGAGGCTATTTACGCAAAAGTAGCTAAAAATATGCTTATAAACAAGGAGTTTGTTGTTCCTCATTGGGACAATTTAACAAAGGGATGGTTTGAAAAACCTCCTTTGTATATGTGGATGATGTCAGGATTTATGAGCTTTTTAGGATTTAATTCTTGGGCGGCCCGCTTGCCGAGTGCAATTTTTGGATTTTTTACTGTTATACTAGTCTATTTATTTTCCAAAAAGTTTTTTAATAAAACATCAGCTTTTATTTCTTCTTTGGCGTTGGTAACAACCGTTCACTTTCTTTATTATTCAAGAGCTTCAATGCTTGATGTTACAACTACATTTTTTATTACTTTAGCCCTTTATCTTTATTGGAAAGCAAATGAGAACAAAAAAATAT
>JAKLGS010000019.1 GCA_022710505.1 Patescibacteria group bacterium | reverse complement strand
CTGTTCCAGATTCCGGACCTAGATTTCCAAAAACCATAGATTGAACATTAACTGCGGTCCCAAATACTTTAGACTCATCGATGTGGTTTAGTCTTCGGTAGGTTTCAGCTCTAGCATTATTCCATGATTTTATAACAGCTAAAATTGCTCCCCATAATTGCTTTTTAGCATCATCGGGAAATTCATAATCTTTTTCAATTTGGAATAATTTTTTGTACTCTGCTACAACCTCCTGCCAATCTTCCGCAGTCATTTCGATATCTTCTTTTTTACCTTTTGAAGACTTAACCTCCTCAATAATGTGTTCAAATTTCTCATGTTCGATATTTTCGACCACATTTCCGTACATCTGTATAAATCTTCTATACGAATCCCAAGCAAATCTTGGATTACCGGTACTTTGTGAAATACTTGAAACAACCGTCTCGCTTAATCCTAAATTTAAAATTGTATCCATCATGCCGGGCATAGAAGCCGCAGCCCCAGATCTTACTGAGACTAAAAGAGGGTTACTCTCATCACCAAATTTTTTACCTGTAGCATCTTCTAATTTTTTTAAATAATCTTCTACTTCTGATTCTAAACCTTCTGGAATTGTACCGTTATTAGAATTGTAGTCTCTGCATACTTCGGTAGATATTGTGAAACCAGGTGGCACAGGAATTCCTATTTTACTCATTTCAGCAAGGTTTGCACCTTTACCCCCTAATATAAATTTCATATCCGAGGAACCCTCTGTATTATTATTTCCAAAAAAGTATATGTATTTTTGCATTGGTATACTTTAAACTTATGAACACTTTTTGACAATTGGGTAATAAGATTTAACCAAGAACTATTATTTTCTCCCTAAGAAATATATAATTAAATCGTGCTAAATAATCTTCAGAAAAAATACCTTGAACTAACTAAATTTGGGCCTTTCCCTACTCCTTACTTTTTTCATATTAGAAAAGGTGGGCAAATACTTTACTATTTAGGTTTTGAACACACCTACGACCCAAAAGATGCTTCATGGGGCGTTCTGGAAAACTATCTTCAGGACTTTATAAATCAAACTGATGGTAAAAAAAGGTTAGTATTAGTCGAAGGTGGTGAAAAAACACTTCCATATTCAAGAAAAGAGCAAATTAAAACAATGGGAGAATCTTACTATACCTGGTTTTTAGCTCAAGCATCAGCCATACAAGTATCTTCACCGGAACCGGATACAACGGAACAACTAAAACATCTTGCAAAAAATTTTTCTAAAGATTTGATTATCACGGCACTGTACGCTGAACAAATATCTATAAGAAGTAATTATATAAAGCCTGAAAATATGGAAAATTCATTAGAAACATATATCGATTATCTTAAAAGAATATCAGGTTGGGAAAGCGAGTTTTTTACGATGCAGAGTGTCCAAAGGTGCTACAAAGAGGTTTCGGGCATAGATCTTGATTACAATAATCTAGAATATATAAAAAAGGAAACCGATCCGTATCTGGAAGAGAACCAAATTAACGAAGTTATTAATTCAAAATCTCAATTTAAAGATAAAATTATACTTGAAAATATTGAGAACCTTTGGGGTAGGGGATATAACCTATTTATCGTATTTGGAAAGAATCACTCAATAATCCACGAGATTACAATGAGACAGTGGTCCTGATTTAATAATTTATAGACAAGCTAATTTATTGATTAACGACGTCCTATAAATAAGATATAATAAAAATACTAAATTAATTATTTAGTTAAATATACGTTTTAATTATTTTTGAAAGGTAAAAATATGCCAATATTCGTAGATAATATCGAGGAACTAACTCTCGGAAATACAAATTTTAGAAAAGTTCTGTCAACAAACGGACATAGTCAATTAGTTGTTATGAGCTTAAAACCAATGGAAGACATTGGAATGGAAGTCCACAATGATGTAGATCAATTTTTTAGAATTGACTCAGGTGAGGGAAAGGTAATTGCTAACGGTCAAGAATTTAGCATTACTGACGGTTACGCTATCGTTATCCCCGCTGGAACAGAGCACAACATAATAAATACGAGTGAAACAGAAGATCTGAAACTATACACCATATACAGCCCAGCAAACCATCCGGATGGAACTATTCACGTCACAAAAGAAGAGGCCGAAGAATACGAAAAAGCACAACACCAAAACTAAGGCCTTGTAACTCAAAAAACTGGAATCTATACTTAAATAATGGAAAATCCTACAAAAGGAATTTTTAGTTTTGTAAAAAAAGCATCTCTTTATGTTGTTTTTATTATAGAGCTAATCTTTCTTTTTAGAATTTCTCTTGATTTTGTTGAGAGTGAGAAGTATTTTTCTTTATCCAAAAATTTTGCAATTCCGTATGTATTAACATTAGTTTTTTCATTGTTAACAATATCTTTAATTTCAATAACCATCGAGAGGAAATGGGAAATATTTCTATCTCCAGTTATTGTCTTTTTTTCATCATTTATATTTTTAAATACATCCAAAAGTATAGAAGCACTTCTAGGATCAATACTTTTTTCACTGTATTTTTTATATGAGCAGGAAAAAAGTGACTTTTTAACTAAAGGGTTTTTAAAAATTAATACTAGACACTCTGCAAGACCAGTAAATAAAGGGTTTCTCTTAACAATAAGTGCTATTATTTCTCTAGCTGTCTATTTAAACTCAAACAAAATTCAATCTCTGGATATTGGGAAGTGGGCAGCTGATATTGCAGAAAAACCCATTGAAGAAGCAGTAAAAAAAGAAGCCGAAAAAGAAGTTCCAGAAGATATCAACAATCTAAACCTACAATCTCTAAAACAATCAAATCCTCAAATTTTTTCGGTTCTAAATAGCTTTGGAATAGATGAAATTCCAATAAATATCCCAACATCAGAAAATATTTCAAACAACGTCACTGGTACTGTTAAAAAAGCCATATCTGACCGAGTAAATGAAACTGTAGAACCATATAGAAAGTTTTTTAGCCCAACTTTAGCATTGTTAGTCTTTGGAATACTCCAAATGTATCACACCATCGCTTATTTTATTTTTTCAATTATTTCTGCACCCTTTTTCTTCTTGCTAAGAAAATTAAAATTTATAAATATTGAAAAAATACCTACCGAAAAAGAAGTAATAAAACTTTAATTATTATTTTTCATCTATTAATCTTTTAATCTGTTATAATTCAGAAAAACTTAAAGGAAAATGAGGTACAAATGGAAGAGAAGATGGAAGGTAAGTCGATATTCGATATTCTTGATTTTGTTGTGAATACGGAAAAAGCACATTACACGTCAAAAGGAATTCTTTTTGACTGCAAAGATGCAGACATTGGTATATCGGAAAGCCTAGAAAAAATACTTGCAAAACAGGATCATGAAAATCAAACTATTCATACCCACGACGCTGCAGTTTTTTCTGCGTACTTCGGCATTCCAAATGATGAAGAGAAAAGACTGTTATGGGACAAACTATCGTTTAGTGAAAAAACATCTGAAATTTTAAATGTCTTTTCAAACGGTGGCTATACAAGCTTCACAAAAATTTTGTGAAGCTTTTCTTTTATTTATTATAGTTTTGTAAACAGACCGATAGTGTGCTAAAATCCGGGTAATTCCAAAAATAAAAACAAAGGAGAAGAATGGAAAAATACAAGAAGTTTCAAGGTATACCACTAATGGTATTAACGGGTTCAGTTTTTTTAATTATTTTAGATTTGATTCTAAAATGGAAACTATCCGTTGTGTTGCTATGGGGAATTCTTATTATTTCCCTAGCGTGGTTTCTTCATTCTCTGGCTCTTTACCATGTGGGAGCATCCAAATGGATCGGTCCTGCGGGGGAGGAATGGGAGGATTTATTTGCATGTGGATATAAATTTTTAAGATACATGTGTCCAGGAAATGACGTCCACTATGCTAACTATCAACTATTTTGTGAACAAGGAGGAGACGAAGAGTTATTCTTGAAGTTGGTAAAATCAGATCTTGGAATGGGGGAATGGTTAAAACCATTAGCTATAATAGGAGGATTTCCAGATATAAAGGACTGGGAAAATCTTTCTTTAAAAGCACGTATGGCGATTATGGAAAGCAGGTGGCTTGACTCTGAATAGATAATAAAAACCTCGGGAAAACACAAAAATTCCGAGGTTTATTTTTTTCCAAACATTTCAAAACTCAAAAATTCATATTCATTTAAACAAAATTTAATATATAATAAATAACATCAAGAGCTCTTTAAACGTTTTAAGCTCAAGATTTAACATAAAAATGAAAAAACAAAAAGTAATAGATAAATTAAAAGAACAACCAATATATCCGTTAAGGCACAGTGCCGAACACGTTATGCATATGGCGGTAGAAAGCCTTTTTCCAGGTGCTAAGAAGGTAATGGGCCCTCCAATCGAGGATGGTTTTTATGGTGACTTTGATTATGACGGAAAAATAACCGAAGAGAACTTTCCAAAAATTGAAGAGAGAATGAGAGATATTGTTGAGGCAAATCTACCAATTGTAATGAGAGATGTAAGTTTTAATGAATTAAAAGAAGTTTTCAAAGACAACCCATTTAAGCTTGAAATGATAGAGGACATTGAAAAAGAGGGTGGTAGTGTTACAGCATGTGAAATAGGTCAAAAAGACGGGAAATTTTATGATATAGATCTTTGTGCAGGAAATCATACTGGAAGAACCAGCAACATCGGTGCTTTTAAACTTTTAAGCGTTGCCGGAGCTTATTGGCGCGGTGATGAAAAAAACAAAATGCTGACCAGAATTTATGCCACCAACTTTGAAACTCAAGAAGAACTCAACGAATATCTTGAAAAACTAGAAGAAACCAAAAAAAGAGATCACAGAAATTTAAACAAAAACTTAGAAATATTTGCTTTATTTGAAGAAATCGGACCCGGGCTTCCGGTGTGGCTCCCTAACGGAATGATAGTCCGAGAAGAACTAGAAAAATGGGGGAAAGAAACCGAAGAAAAATGGGGTTATCAAAGAGTAGCTACACCATTTATGACTAAAAGAAAACTTTTTGAAATATCCGGCCACATGTCATATTTTGGAGATGAAATGTTCAAAGTTGATGTACCTGGAGAAGAGGAGGACGAATATTACATAAAACCTATGAACTGTCCTTTTCACCATTTGGTATTTAGATCAAAAACAAGAACATACAAAGAACTACCGTTGAGATTGGCTGAATACGGGACTGTAGCTAGATATGAAAACAGAGGTTCTATAAACGGAATCTTAAGACCGAGAGTTTTTTGCCAAAATGATGCGCATGTTTACTGCTCCGAAGAACAAGCAGTAGATGTATTTTTAGAAATAGTAAATCTTCATAAATATTATTACGATACTTTAGGACTAACTAATTACCACGTAGAGCTAAACTTGAGAGATCCTTCAAAAATGGATAAATACCACGGAGAAGAAAAGATGTGGCAAAAAGCTGAAAAAATAACCAGAGAAGCTCTTGATAAATCTGGTTTAAAATACACTGTAGTTAACGAGGGAGCGGCTCATTATGGACCTAAAATGGATTTCAAGATAAAATCTGCTATTGGAACCGAGTACGGAATTTCCACCAATCAAATTGACCTTTATATGCCTGAAAGATTTGGATTAAAGTACGTCGACAAAGATGGTAAAGAAAAACCGGTAATCGTTCAACACAGAGCGCCCCTTGGATCAAGTGAAAGATTTGTAGGATTTTTAATGGAGCATTTCGCCGGAGCTCTCCCGGTATGGCTTTCACCAATCCAAGCACAAATAATTCCAATTGGAGATAAGCACCTTGAATACGCTAATAAATTGTCATCCCAGCTAAAAGAAAGGCATATCAGAGTTGAAATAGATGATAGATCCGAAACAATGCAATCAAAAATTAGAGATGCGCAAGTTAAAAAAATTCCTTATATGTTGATAGTCGGGGAAAAAGAGGTTGAAAATAATACTGTAAGTGTTAGACTTCGCACTGAAGAAAATTTAGGAGCTAAACCTCTAAATGAAGTAATTGAGAAGATTGAAAATATGTATTTGACCAAATCTCTTAATTTGTGGTAATTTACATAAGTTTTAAGGAGAAAAGCATATACCAAACTGGTACACAAAAAACGAACAGATAAAAGCAAACGAAGTAAGGGTGATATCATCCAAAGGTGAAAATCTTGGAGTGATGAAGACCGGGGAAGCTATTCAAAAAGCTAGGTACGAGGAAATGGATTTGGTTTTGGTAGTGCCTAACGCAAACCCGCCTGTTGCAAAAATTGTGGAGTTCTCTAAATTTTTGTACGAAGAAAGAAAAAAGGCAAGTAGTGCAAAGGCTAAAAGCAAGAAAACAGACGTCAAGGAATTTAGACTCGGTCCAACTACCGGAGAAGGTGACATACAAAGATTTGTAAAAAGAGCAAAAGGATTTATAGAGGACGGTGACAAAGTAAAAATTACCGTGAAAATGAAGGGGAGGGAAGTAATGTTCCCTGAAGTCGCCTTTGATCAAGTTAAAAAGATAGAAAAAGAATTGACCGAAATAGCAAAACTTGAAAGTGACCCAAAAAGAATGGGCAATATTATTTCGGCAATATTTGTTGGTAAGTAATTTAATAAAGTTAACAAAAGGTAAAAAGGAAAAAAATGGCAAAACAAAAGATCAAAACAAAAAAAACTCTACTTAGAAGAGTAAAAATAACAAAAACCGGTAAAATAATGAAAGGAAGTATCGGTATGGGACACTTAAAGGAGAAAAAGAGTGGTCCCAACAAAACAAGAAATTCAAGTATGGTGGCTCAAGAAAATAAAGGTCATAAAAAAATGTTTAAAAAGATGCTGAATAAGCACGGAAAGGGTAAATAATGCCAAGAGTAAAAGGTGGTTTTAGGACCAATAGAAAACATAAAAAAATATTAAAACTTGCAAAAGGATATAGAGGAACAAGAAGCAAACTCTTAAAAAGAGCTCACGAAGCCGTACTTAGAGCCGGGGAGCACTCCTTTGAAGGAAGAAGAAAAAGACCCGGAGATATGAGACAACTCTGGATTTCCAGAATTAATTCAGCCTTGAGTAATCACGGTATTATGTACAGCAGATTCATCGCTGGGTTAAAAAAATCAAAAATTGAGCTAAACAGAAAAATGTTATCAGAAATTGCGATTAACGATCCCAAATCTTTCAACGAGATAGTCGAAAAAGTAAAGAAAAGCCTTTAATTCGGAAATTTTTCAAACTATAATTATCTTTTATGGCAGAAGATACTCCTATACAAAAAAATGCTCCTTCTGAAAACGAAGATTATAAAAAAGTAAGTTTTACCGAAGCATTTAGAATATCCAAATGGGGCTTATCATTATTTTTTAAAAATCATCCGTATGCGACAACTGCCTACATCGTGGGTCAAACAATATTTAAGGTGGAGGATATAATCTATACATTAATATTTGCCAAGGCACTTGATGAGTTAATGAAGGTAATTCAACAACCAAATGCGATTATTGAAGGCATGTATCCATATCTCGCAATACTCCTTGGATATAGCGTTGTTGAAACTATCCTTTCTTACTTTATATGGCATGCTGAATCTATACTTAGGTTGAACAGTGATTTATTCTTGAGGAGAGAGTTTTACTACAAACTAAATAAATTAGGCATACAAACCTTAGAGCAACCAGATGTTAGTGATAGAGTACACAGAGCAAACGGATATCTTTGGAATATTTTTAGATACGTAGATAGCAGCATAGATTTTGTTGCTAATTTTGTCAAAGTAGTAGTTGCGTTTGTACTAGTCTTAAGATTCATGCCTCAATTCGTAATTCTCACACTATTGATATCTATCCCGTATCTATTAATTGACAGGGTTATGAGAGGAAAAATATATAAACTCAGATTTGAAAACACAGAAAAAAATAGAAGGGTAAATGAAGCCGCCTATACGTTACAAAGCCCCGCGTCTCTTCAAGAAATTACAATTACAAAATCCTTTGGATTCATAGATAAGATATATACAGATTTTAGCAATTGGATAATTAAGCAACACCTAAGATTCTCACAAAAATCGAGACTTTGGAGTCACATCGTTGCATTTTTTCGAGACTTATTAACATTTTACGGATATCTTGAAATTTTTAAAAGATTTTTAAATGGATCACTGAGTATTGGAAATGTGGCTTTTTGGATGAGGTCGCTTAATATATTAGAAGGATCGGTCACGAGATTAGTACAGAACTTTAACGATGTGTCCGAGTCAGCAATACAGGTTAAAGACGTTTATAAACTTTTTAATACCGAGCCTGTGATGAATGATGGGTATAAAGTACTACCAAGTATGGAAAAAGGCCCTATCATAAAATTCGAAAATGTAACTTTTTCCTACCCTAGAAACGACAAAAAAGTTATTAAGAATCTAAATCTTGAAATAAAATCTGGAGAAAAAGTTGCTATAGTAGGACAAAATGGTGCTGGTAAAACTACACTCGTTAAACTTATTTGCAAGTTCTACAAACCATTAGAAGGAAAAATAACTATTAATGGTGAAGATTTATCAGAAATTAAGTCTGAATCACTTTACAAAAATGTAGGAACTCTGTTTCAAGATTTTAACCAGTACTCCAGTTTAACGGTTAAGGAAAACATAACAATTGGTAACATTGACAACATAGACGAAACAAGAATGAGAGTAGCCGCCCAAACTGCTGATGCCCTGAATTTCATTGAAGAGTACCCAAATAAATTCGACACAATAATGAGCGAAAGATATAAGGGGGGTATCAGACCAAGTACTGGACAATGGCAAAAAATTGCTTTAGCGAGATTCTTTTATAGAAACTCTCCTTTAGTTATATTTGATGAACCTACAGCATCGATAGATCCAGATTCAGAATATAATATATTTTCCAAAATTTATGATTTTTTTGAGGACAAAACTGTAATAATTATCTCTCATAGATTCTCTACAGTAAGAAATGCGGATAGAATTATTGTTTTAGACAACGGAGAAATTGCAGAGCAGGGTACACACGAAGAGTTAATAAAACTCGGTGGAAAGTATGCAAATAGCTTTAAACTTCAAGCAGAAGGCTATAAAGAGTAAATCTAATATTTTACTTCGAAGTCTTTTTCACTAATATCCCCGCACATAGCTAAATACCACTTGTTATTAGAAAAATACTTCTTAGTAACATTTTTTACATCATCTAAGCTGACTTTTTCTACCTCATTAAGAATCTCGGCTAAATCTTTGGGATTCTTAGGATTAAAATATATTTCAGAAATATGAGCTTCAACCCACGAGGAGGAGTTTTGCATCTCCCGAACTTTTGACTTGATTATTTTATTTTTTGCTAAATCCAATTCTTCTTGCGTAATTTCACCAGATTCAAGTCTTCTAAATTCTTCAGTTAAAACGTTCAGAACCTTCTGAACTCTATCTTTTGACGTCGACGTTACAACTGAAAAGTAACCTCTATCAAAAAGGTTCTCGGAAGAGACATTAATCATGTAAACAAGACCGTTTTCAGTTCTCAATTTTCTAAACAAAGAGGATGAAAAACCATCTCCAATGATTGTTCGTATAACTTCCAAAACCGAGGAATCATTATTATGTGCGGGACACGTTCTAAAAGAAAAACTCATATAAATCTGGTCGGTGTCCTTGTATTCTTTTATTTTTGTATCAACACTTCTTGGCAGAACTAACTCTGATTTTTCTTCTAAAATCGGGGATGTGTTATTTTCCTGAAAACCATCATTAAAGAGACCTACTAATTTATAAAACTCAATATCCCCAGCGACAAGGATATACATTTTACTTTTAACAATCCTATTAACGTAAAATTGATATAAATCTTCTCTGGAAATACCGGTTACAGTTTCACTACTGCCGGCAATAGACCTTTCTGCATATGAACCTGTAAATAAAACTTGTTGAGTTAAGTCGTGTATATAAAAGGCTGGGTTTGATTCATAATCAGCGATCTCACCTAATATTGTACCCCGCTCAATATTAATTTTTGTTTGGTCAAATAATGAATTCCTTGTAAGTTCATGCAAAAAATCTACTACTTTCGGATAATCTTCTGTAAAACCAACTTCCGCAGTAACTCCTAAAATATCTACGCCCGTAAATGCGTTCATCTGACCACCAATGCTTTCAATAAATAGCCCAACTTCAGTCTCATCCTTAAATTTTTTAGTACTTTTAAACAGAATATGTTCACAAAAATGAGCAAGTCCTTCTTTTCCTAGCGGATCATTACAAGAACCTGCGTCAAACAGAACTGCAGTAGAAATCGGCATATTCTTTTTATAAAAATGGTAAAGTTTTGAACCATTTTTTAAGACTGCAATATTTTTGGTTACTCCGAAGTCTTTTAGATTAAACATAGAAGCTATTTTACCCATACAAAATTAAAAGTAAATTAAAAAGAATAAAAACGAAGAATCAGATTTTCAGTTTGACGCCAATTTTTTCAAGATTCTTAAAAATCTTTTTTCTTATATCCTGAGTATCTTCTGAAGAAATTTGTTTTTTATTATCCAAGTATTCAATAGAGAAGGTGAGGTAATTTTTATAAATATCCTTAAATTCTAATTTAAATATTCTTACGTCTGTTTCCAAAATTACCTTTTCTACTTGAGGATATAAAACTTTTTCCGGCACTTCAAATGTCAAATCTTCTTTTATTGAATTAAAAGACGTTAGTGGGGTATAAGATTTATCTTTAGTAGCTTTTTTAACCAATTCAGAAAATTCTAACTCAACCCCGAGCTTTTGACCGCCAAAATCAACGATAGAATAATTACCAAGGTATTTATCACGATCTAAACCCATGATCTCAAATAAAGAAGTTATGTAACCTTTAAACTCATTGTAATCGACACCTTTAGCCACCAACGCAAGTCTTAAAGGTTGATAGGGTAGTGATTCTCCAGTGTTAAGACCGTCTTTAAGATAAACATTTGCTAGCTCAAATAATTTTATCTTTTCAGAATAACTCTGATTTTTATCTAAAACACTTTCCAATTGAGGAAGCAAAGAAGTTCTTAAGTGAGTCATATCTTCATTTAAAGGATTAGCTAAC
>JAKLGS010000018.1 GCA_022710505.1 Patescibacteria group bacterium | reverse complement strand
ATAAATAAATCGCACTTGTCATAAGGGCAGAAAATATCATAGCCCAAAGGCTATCCAAGTCTTTAGATGGTAGCACACGCCCGAAAATATTCAAACTGCGCAGTGTAACGGGTACAAATGAAAAATCAGGAAGCACACTTTGTAAAGCGTAAAAAATAATAGAAGTTGTTATTACTGTAATCAATAAAAAAACACTTCCCTTGGTTGGTAATGAAACAACTGACAATACCGGTCTTAATAGTAAATATAGAAGAGAGATCGCAAACACAACTAAATATGCGGTCTTATCGTTAGTATAAGAAAACGATCCTACAATTAAATTTGTAAAATATAAAGAAATAAATGTATAAACCAACGCTCTTAAAATACTTCTCATATTGATTAGATTATAAATCTATTGAGAGTACAAAAGCAAAAGAAAAAAATCACTCTAGTAGTGATTTTTTTCTTAGTAGGTGGTGGTAACTTTGAGCAAATCTGTGGGATTCGTCTCTTAATTTTATAATTAATTTCATTCCTAAACTGTCTTTAGGAAATGTTTTTTCTATAAAATCCTTACCTTCTTTATAAACTAAAGTCTCGTATTTTTTTGCAATACCTACAACCGGAACTAATATCTCTAAATCTCTTAAAACATCAGAAGCAGAGGAGACCTGCGGTTTTCCTCCGTCAACGACAATAAGGTCCGGAACTCCCCAACTTTTCATATCACTTCCCGGTAATTCCCTTTTTAATCTTCTATATAATACCTCATACAACATTCCAAAATCATCCGGTGTTTTTTTAAATTTTATCCTAAATCTTTTATATTCCGATTTATCTATTGTCCCGTTAATAGAAACTACCATTGAACCTACAGCCTCTTTGCCTGATATATTTGAAATATCATAACACTCAACTCTTCGAGGTAAATTTTTTAAAACCGGTAAAAAATCTTTTATCTCTTCCAAAGATTTTTTGCTAATATCATCAACAAGATAAGGGTTATTAATATACTCTTCGGCCTCTCTGAAAGTTTTTTGTACAAAATAAAATTTATCTAATAAGTCTCTGCACACTGCAGCCTCTTCAAAATTCTCATTTTTTGAGTAAGTCTGCATTTTTTTATTTATGTCTCTTATTAAACCTGTAACATTTCCAGACAGTATTTTCTTCAAACCTGAAATACTTTTTTTATAATCTGATAAATCAGAGACTTCATTTGCTAAACAAGGAGAAGAGCAAATTCCCATATGACCGTACAAACATGGGGATCCGATTTTTTTATACTTAGCAAATTTCGAATAATTACAGTCTCTAAATGGAAATATCTTTCTTGATGTTGTGAGAATATTTCTTACAACTACATTGTTAGGATATGGTCCGAACACTATGTCAGTTTCTTTCAAATCAGGTTTACGAGCAGTAATGACCTTTGGTAATTTATATTTTTTTTCCGAAAGTGTAATAAGATCGTTTCTAATTACAATATAAATTTTAGATCTATCATCTTTTAAAACAATATTATATTTAGGTTTATATTTTTTAATTAATTCCGCTTCTAATATTATGGCTTCAAATTCAGAATCTACTTTTATGAATTCGAGGTCGTTAATCCTACGTACTAATTCAGCTGTTTTAAAATCAGAGGGGATGTTGACAGAAAAATAAGATTTTACTCGGGCTTTTAAATTTTTGGCTTTACCAACGTAGATAACCTTTCCAGTACTATCTTTAAAAATATACGAACCCGGAGTTTGCGGAAGGTTTTCAACTTTTTGAACAACATTTGAGGTTTTCACATAGTTATTGTAGCATTTGGAGGATGAATACTTGTTTTAAAAACATAGTTAGAACACTAGTTTCGGTTTTTATACTCACCAACATTTTTATTACATCCGGTGTAATTTTTAAAGTCGAAGCAAGTCAGTTTATGATTGACTATAAATCAGAGTATATTATTGATGAGTCAGGGGAAGCAAATATTACCCATAACGCGACAATAACAAACTTACAAAACGATGTCATACCAATGAATTACTCATTATCAGCAATGGATTCAAATATATACGAAGTATCCGCTGAAACCAATGGGAAAGAAACAGAGCCTAAATTAAATAATAATAAAAATAACACTGACATAACTGTAACCATTAAAGATTACTCAATCGGAGAAGGAAGACAGAATACAATTACCATAAAATATAAATCAAAAAGTGTAGCAGTAAAATCAGGCAGTATTTGGAATATCTACATTCCAAAAATTCAAATACCTGATGAGACGACAGCTTACGATTTTAAATTGTCAGTTCCGGAATCTTTTGGACCGAAAGTATTTTTAACTCCAGAACCGACAATCGAAAAAAAAGAGGATGGTAAGAACATATTTTATTTTACTAAAAATACCTTCGAATCAACCGGCATCAGTGCCGCCTTCGGAGGTTTTCAGCCTGTTAACTTTAAAATAAAATACCAAATTCAAAATGACTTAATACTTCCGGCGATTAAGAAAATAGCTATACCCTCTGATATCGAGCACTACCAAAACGTCAGCTACGATAAAATAAGTCCAAGACCTTTTAAAATAGAATACGATGAGGATAATAATTTTGTTGCTTATTACATACTAAAACCAAAGCAAAAAACAGAAATTGAGGTACAAGGAACATCAAGACTTTTAAGTAAACAGATTAATGTAAACTCGGGAGGAATAATATCTGAAATTCCTAAAGTACTTATAAAAAATTACACAAGACAGCAAAAATATTGGGAAACCAAATCACCTTATATTTTAAAAATTGCAAGGGAACTTAAAAAAGATGATCAAACTGTAGTTTATAACGCAAAAATGGTATATGAATTTATAAAAAATAATTTAAAGTATGATTTTGATGCACAAAGCAAAGGTATGGTTGAAAGAAAAGGTGCCGAAGCAGCGGCATCCCAAAAAAATTCATGGACCTGTATGGAGTTTACTGATCTTTTTATAGCTGTGACAAGAGCAATGGGAATACCCGCCAGAGAAATTAATGGGTATGCTTTCACATCCGAAGAATCTAATAAACCGATCTCAATCAGTTTGGAAAGTGGGGATACATTGCACTCATGGGCTGAATTCTACGATCCATACAATGGCTGGGTTCAAGTTGATCCTACATGGGGTACTACATCGGGACTAGATTATTTTTCAAAATTAGATACTAATCATTTTGCTTTTGTTAGAAAAGGAATAAGTTCTGAACATCCATTCTCAGCAGGTACATATAGATATTCTGACAATGAAAAGTTAATAGAAACGGCCTTATCTCAGACAAGCTCTGATGAAAATTTTAAGCCATCAGTAAAAGCAAATAAGGTTCTTAATCTTAACCCACTCGTAATATTATCTGGGAAAATAAGAATAAAGATAGAAAATACTGGAAAAGTAACTGCATATGACATAAACGATTTAAATATTCTTCCCGGAGAAAAGAGATATACCAACATAAAAAAAGAAAACGATAGGGTAGTCTTCAAAGATTTCATGGGAAACGAATTTGAAACTGAAATTGAAAAGTAAACTAATTCGATTTGTAATACTTATCAATCAATCTGAGTGAGTCAGCGGTATAAGATTTTTTACATTTCTTAATGTCCTCGAGGTTTCCCTCGAACAGTATCTCTCCCCCACTATCTCCTCCTTCCGGACCTAAGTCTATAACCCAATCACAGTTTTTTATCATATCTAAATTATGTTCAATCATAAGAACGGTGTTACCTCGGGCGGTTAAACGTTTACATATGGAAATGAGATTCTCAAGGTCAGCAAAATGAAGCCCGGTGGTTGGTTCATCTAAAATATATAGAGTGCTCCCGGTGGATCGTTTTGACAACTCAAGTGCAAGTTTTACTCTCTGTGCTTCACCGCCTGACAATGTAGTCGCGGGCTGTCCAAGTTTAATATATCCAAGACCTACATCATATAAAGTTTCCAACTTACGTCTAATTTGGGGTAGATTCTCAAAAAATGATACTGCCTCCTCAACTGTCATATTCAAAACGTCTGATATATTTTTACCCTTATACTCTATTTCTAATGCTTCCGAATTGTATCTCTTACCCTTACAAACGTCGCATCTAACGTAAACGTCAGGCATAAATTGCATTTCAATTTTTATCTGTCCCTCACCTCCACAAGCTTCGCACCTCCCACCTTTAACATTAAAACTAAATCTTCCCTGGTTATACCCTCTGATTTTTGCTTCCTGTGTCTGTGCATACAAATCTCTAATATGATCAAAAACTTTTGTATACGTGGCCGGATTTGATTTTGGGGTTCTCCCAATTGGACTCTGGTCTATAGCAATAACATTAGAAATATTTTCAACACCTTTTATATACTCAAATGGTTCCGGTTTCTCTTCAATTTTTAAACCAAATTCTTGTCGTAATCCTTGATACAAAGTATCCATTATCAATGTAGACTTACCAGAACCGGAAACTCCGGTTACGCATATAAACTTACCTAGTGGAATATTTAAATCAATATTTTTAAGATTTCTCCCTTTCGCTCCTTTTAATATTAAGCTCTTACCCTCAACTTTTTTATTTAATTTACTTCTTGATTCTTCTTCCAAAATATCCTCAAATGTTCTTTTACCTTTAATAGGATTCTTACCAACAATTAAATCTCCCGATAAGTACCTTCCGGTAAGTGAATTTTTATCTTTTTTAATTTGATCCGGTGTTCCCTCTGAAACTACCTTACCACCGTGTTCCCCCGCTCCGGGACCAAAGTCAAAAACATAATCACTTTCCAAAATTGTCTCTGCATCGTGCTCAACAACAAGTACTGTATTTCCAAGATCTCTTAACTGTTTAAGGGTTTTAATTAACTTTCCCTGGTCAACTTGATGTAATCCTAAGGAAGGTTCGTCTAAAACATAGAGAACACCACTTAGGCCCGAACCTATCTGTGAAGCTAATCTTATTCTTTGTGCTTCGCCTCCCGATAATTCTGCCGACGCTCTTCCTAAAGTTAAGTAACCGAGGCCTACGTCAACTAAAAATTTTAATCTATAGTTAATTTCTTTTAATATCGTTGATGAAATATCCTTTTCTCGGGAATTTAATTTATCTGATAAGTCTTTAAACCAATCTTGAAGTTTGTTCACAGGCATTTGTACTATTTCATCAATATTTTTCTTTCCTAAAGTAACTGATAAAGATTCTTTTTTTAACCTTGCTCCTAAACAAACAGGGCATCTCTCTTTAACCATATATTTTTCTATCTCGTTTTTTACAAAATCTGACTCAGATTCTCTGTATCTTCTTGATAAATTAGGAATGATTCCCTCGTAGTTTGCGTCAAATGTTCTTTTTGAACCTTCCTGACTGTTGTAAGTTACTTTAAATTTTTTTCCTTCAGCACCAAAAAATAATATATTTTTTGCTTCCTTACTTAACTCTCCAATAGGTGTATCAATTGAAAAATCATAGTAATCCGCAACAGATTTAACAACTTTTGATGTCCATGAAATATGTTCAAAAAGCCTTGTCCAAGGTAAAACTCCTCCTTCTGATATTGAAAGTCTAGGGTTTATAACTAAATCAGGATCAACTTTTAATTGACTTCCAATTCCGTCGCAGGCAGGGCAGGCTCCATAAGGAGTGTTAAATGAAAATGTTCTGGGCTCGAGCTCTGGTAATGATATGTTACAAACAGGACAGGCAAAATTTTCAGAAAACAGATGGTCATCAAATTTCTTTGGATTCTGAGAAAAATCAAAAGATTCATCTTTTACTATTGTTACAACAGCATTTCCTGAGCTAATCCTTAATGCAGTTTCGACCGATTGATATACCTCGGACTCAATTTCTTTTCTATCTTCTTCATTTTTAATTTTTTTCTGATTAATAGTGTGTCTGGATATAAGTGCGTCTATACTATGCTTATTAGTTTTTATTAAATTAAAATCATCTGAAAGTTCTCTAACTATCCCATCAACCCTTGCTCTTAAAACTGCCTGTTTTTTTAGATTTTCAAACAAAGAAGAAAACTCACCTTTTCTATCTTTTACGACAGGTGAAAATATTATGAAACGAACTCCTCTCTCACTTTTGAATTCCGGTTCATTTTTAATAATTTCAAAAACATTTTGAACAATTTCCTGAGAAGATTGCCTCTCTATTTCTCTCCCACATTCGGGACAGTGGGGATGCCCCACTCTTGCATAAAGAAGTCTTAAAAAATCATAAACTTCCGTTATGGTTCCAACTGTAGATCTGGGATTTTTACTTGTTGTTTTTTGATCTATAGCAATAGCCGGAGATAAACCTTCTATTTTGTCTACGTCAGGTTTATCCATCACACCTAAAAACTGTCTGGCATAAGCGGACAGACTCTCCACATATCTTCTCTGACCTTCTGCATAAATAGTATCCATTGCTAAAGAAGATTTTCCTGATCCGGAGACACCTGTAAAAATAACCATTTTATTTTTAGGAATATCCAAATCAACATTTTTTAAATTGTGTTGGCGGGCACCCCTAACTAAGATGTGTGAAATTGAATCTTTCATAACTTAAACATTGTACAAGATAAACGCCATATGTGTCTACGGGTTTTATTTGGGTTTGATTTAATGAAAAAGCCAAGTCATCAAATATTGAATAACCTGGCTTTAAAGTCTACACGGATCCGATCTCATGTCCAAAGGAAAGGTTCAGCAAGTCTGGTAATAACAAAAATAAACACGAATGATATTACATAAAACAAGAGAGCCGGAAAGCTCAAAACGGACATAATGTCATAAACGTAGTCACGACTAAAGGGATATTTATACAACTGATCCCACTCCTCTAAAAAGGTGTTGATGCTTCTTGACCCTTTTTTGATATTTTGCCAAAAAATAAAATTTAATGGCCAAAAAATAATAAAAATCGATACCCAAAACCACCAACTTTTCATCAGCCCTTGCAACATTTTTCATCTCCTTTATATTTTGTTACTTATTTTTTAAGTATCTGTAAGATATTAAAAAAATTCTGAATTTTCTACGATACTACGTTATCTTGAGTTTTTTATCAAATATGTAAAGGGTTTGAATATAGTTTAAATTTTAGGTTTTTGTCGTCTCTTTTTTATCTATTCTTTTCATTCTTTCCTCCATCCTTATCATCTTCCTTCTCTTTCTCTTTCTCTTTCTCTTTCTCCGGACAGAGACTGCTAGGAATCACAGTCCCTTTAATAAATATTTCCGAAATTCCACACCTGTCATCTTTTTTTACAAACACATTAGCAGGTCTTTCATATAATTCATTTGGCTTATCTTTTAACATTTCTGTCATTATCTTATTCCAAATCGGAGCAGCGCCTGTAAGACCGGAGGCCAAACCTTGCCTCATCGGAGTACCGTCATTATTACCTACCCAAACTCCCACTACATAAGACGGGGTGTAACCTAATGTCCAGTTATCTTTAATGTTATTGGTTGTGCCTGTTTTTACAGCAATCTTATGTCCGGGAATTGAAAGGAAATTATTAACACCGAAAGCCGGGAGTCGTGCGTTTTGATCAGATAAAATATCCCACAATAAATAAGAAACTTCGGGAGATAATACTGTTTTTTTAGTATTTTCATTTTCGTAGATATCATATCCATTAGAATCTTTTATACTTATGTAGACCTCCGGTTCTTTATAAACACCTTGACGAGCTAAAGTTGCATAAACATTCGTATGGTCTAACAATCTCACCTCCTTTCCGCCGAGCGTTATCGAAAGACCGTAAGACCCGTCTACCTCCCAATTGGTAAGACCCATCTCCCTACCTTTTAAAACAATATTATCAACCCCAACAACATTAGCTACTTTTACAGCTGGGACATTATATGAGTTTGCTAAAGCTTGTCTTAGTGTAACTTTTCCATGATACTGCCCATCATAATTAACTGGAGTGTAATCTTTAGATCCTTTAAATTTATATGTAACTGGAGAGTCATCGATAATTGAAGCTGGAGTAAAACTACCTGATAAAGCTAATCCGTAAGTTACAGGTTTTATTGAAGAACCTGGTTGTCTCATTGCAGTAACTACATCATAAGCTCCCCAACCTTCTTTAAAATAATCTATAGAACCAACATACGCCAAAACCTCCGCATTTTTAACATCCATAACTACGGAAGCACCGTTAGAGAATCCTAAATATGAATTTTTATTTACTTCTTCAGTTACTATCGACTGAACTTTATCTTGAATATCGAGATCCAACGTAGTGGTCACAGTAAGACCGCCGAACTCTACATATCTTCTTCCATATCTTTTTTCTAAATCTTTTCTAATATAATCAACAAAATGGGGTGCCCGGATATATCCATCGGTATCAGCAAAAACTAATTCTTCGGAGATAGCTTTGTTAAACTCTTCTTTATTTATGTATCCTAAATTAAGCATTCTATCCAAAACAAACCTCTGTCTTGATTTTGCAGTTTCAAGGTCTGTGGCAGGTGAGTAACTTGTGGGTGCGGTAGGAAGTCCTGCGAGCAAAGAAGCTTCTGCTAAGGATAATTCCCACACATCTTTATTAAAATATTTTTTGGAGGCGGTTTGTACTCCCCACGCTGTTCCGCCGTAAGGAATGTTGTTCAAATACATTTCAAATATATCTTTTTTTGAATATCTTGCTTCAACCAAAACAGCCAAAACGGCTTCCTTAATCTTTCTGGAAAAAGTTCTTTCAGGAGTGAGAAGTACATTTTTCACTAACTGTTGGGTTATCGTAGAACCACCTTGTAAACCATTTTCTTTTGATAAATTATTTTTAATTGCCCTGATTACACTATCAAAACGTATACCAAAATGGCTGTAAAATTTATCATCTTCAACTGCTAATGTAGCGTTTTTAACATACTCAGGAATCTCTTCAAAATCTACAGGGTGATAATTTTTATCAACGTAAATCTCGTACATTAGTTTTCCATTTCTATCCAAAATTACAGTCGATTTTTTGTTTGCCTCAATTACCAAAGATTCCGGAGAGGGTAATTCTTTAAACCATCTAATAATGGTAATTGGTAAGAAAATAAAAAAAATTGCAAATAAAATTCCAGACAGAAAAGACTTTCTTAAAAAAAGGAATGTAAATATTTTTTTTGGAAAAAGGACTATATCTTTAATCAATCTGAATATCCAAAAGATTACCGATATTATTGTGTCTTTTATAAAAACAAAAAATGTAAAGAGCCGAGGTTTTTTATGTTTATCCTGATATTCTTTTGGAACTTTTTTACTTCTAATAAATAAAGAGGAAAAAATATTTTTTAATAGTGCTAAAAGTAATTTTAAAACATAAAGTATAGAATTTCCTGTAAATTCAACAAATTCTAAAAATTTATTCAGGTATTGCATAATTATTTATACGGGTGGAGTTAATGCCAATATATTATTAAAAATATAGGCAGTCAATAATATATAACCGACGTTAGCAAATATGTGAATAATAATTCGAATTTTCTCTACCTATAAGACTTAAAATCAAACAGACTTCTTAATCTCTCTTATTTTATCTCTTAAAGTTGCAGCCTTTTCAAAATTCAATACTTGGGCCTCGTACTTCATCATCTCCTCGAGTTTCTTTATTTCTTTTTTCAACTCTATCGGTGGTAGCTGTTTGTAATCTACCTCCTGCCAAGCTTCTTTCTTTCCACTAATCTGCTCTTCGATAACCTCATCTATAAGTTTTTCTCTCAACGGTTTTACTATTTGTTTAGGAGAGATACCGTGCTCTTTGTTGTATTCAATTTGAATGTTTCGTCTCCTTTCAACTTCTAAAATTGCTCTCTTCATACTGCCAGTGATATTATCAGCATACATCACAACCTCTCCTTGAACGTGCCTTGCCGCCCTCCCCATGGTCTGTATTAAAGAAGTTTCAGATCGTAAAAAGCCCTCCTTGTCAGCATCTAAAATTGCTACTAAACCAACTTCAGGTAAATCCAAACCTTCCCTAAGTAAATTTATTCCCACTAAAACATCGTACTCACCTTTTCTAAGATCATCCAAAATATCGGTTCTTTCCAAAGTATCAACATCAGAATGCAAATAAGTCACCTTTACTTTTTTCTCAGCAAAAAATGAGGATAGGTCCTCCGCCATTCTTTTTGTTAAAGTCGTAACTAGAACTCGCTGACCTTCGGATACCTTTTTTTGAATTCTTAAAAGTAAATCATTCACCTGCCCCTTTGTGGGAACAATAGTAATTTCCGGGTCCGTGATACCTGTAGGTCTTAACAAAAGTTCTACTACAGTTTTTTTAGATTGATCAAGCTCCCAGCTGTCGGGTGTTGCACTTACATAAACGGTGCTCCCTCTTCTTTTCATAAATTCATCAAAATTAAGAGGTCGGTTGTCTAAAGATGAAGGGAGCCTAAAACCATAATCTATTAAAGTTTGTTTTCTTGATCTGTCTCCGTTGAACATCCCTCGTATTTGCGGAACACTCATGTGTGACTCATCAATAATGGTAATAAAATCTTTCGGAAAGTACTCCATTAAAGAATAAGGTGCGTCACCAGGATTTCTCCCATCAAAATATCTGGAATAGTTTTCAATTCCTTTACAATAACCTATCTCCCTCATCATCTCCAAGTCGTATCTGGTTCGCTGTTCAAGTCTGTAAGCTTGAACTATTTTGTTCTCCTTTCTTAACTCAAAGAGACGTTTATCTAAGTCGCTCTCAATTTGTGCAAATGCTTGTTCCCTTGTTTCTTCTGTAGTCACATAGTGTTTTGCTGGAAAAATAACGGCAAAATCCTCTCTTAAATCTCTTTCTTTAACATATTTTTCTACGTTTTCTTTTGGAGTATTAGATCCGGTACCGTACTTCTCATAAGGAGTTTCATCTTTTTTAATAGAATCTCCTGTCAATGGATCAAAATGTGTAATTTTAACTAAAATATCGTTAAAAATTTCTAACCTTAACCCGAAATCCTGATAAGCAGGATAAACATCTATTACCTCACCGACTACCCTATAAGTACCTCTTTTAAAATCATAATCAGAACGCTCATAATAGGTTTGACCCAATCTTTTTAAAAGATCTGTTTTCCTAATTTTCATCCCAAGCCTTAATTCAATAGCAACTTTTCCGTATTCAACAGGAGAACCTAAGTTATAAATACATGAAACTGAAGAAACAACGATAACATCTTTCCTGGTCATTAAAGAAGTGGTCGCAGAAAGTCGAAGTTTATCGATTTTTTCATTTATTGCAGAATCCTTTTCTATGTAAGTATCTGTGGAAGGAATATAACTTTCGGGCTGATAGTAATCATAGTAGCTAACAAAATATTCAACTGCATTTTCAGGAAAAAAGTCTCTAAATTCTTGATAAAGCTGGGCGGCTAGGGTTTTATTGTGGGAAATTATCAAAGCAGGTTTATTCAAATTCTTTATAACATTTGCCATTACAAACGTCTTCCCGGAACCGGTTACTCCCAACAATACCTGATCCTTAGTACCAGATTGAATATTTT
>JAKLGS010000017.1 GCA_022710505.1 Patescibacteria group bacterium | reverse complement strand
TACCCTCACTTCTTCCACCGGCACCTTTCTCCCCTACTCCTAAAAGGCTACCCTCAATTTCCCACAGCCTGTCTTCCTCTTCCTCTGTTAATGAATTAATACTAAATGAGTTCATGTTTTAATTATAAATTAGAAAAGTGAACTAAATATTTAAAACTTTGTCACAAATTAATATCTATCTCTACCAAAATATGCTTGTCTTCTAGCTTCGGACTTTTCTTTTTCAGTAAGTTCTTCAGGTGTATGCTCTTTGCCACCATCGTTATCAGGAGTATGACCATGTTTACCTAAAAAGATTTTCCAATCAGGTTCAGTATTTCCACCATCTTCATTTTCCCAAAGAGCCTCTGAAACAGGTAATACAGGATCTGTTTCGAAAGCATCCCTCAAATCATCTTTCTGATTTAAAATTGACTGCTTATCTTTAAAATCCGCTGACATTTTTCTGTCATAATTATCACGATCTCCACCAGACTTAGAGGGTTTTTTAGTTATTATTCCATTTCTAACCATAAAATCTTTTGTCATCTCTTCAGGAGAATTGCCATCGTCGTATTTTCTATCAGGACTTATTTCAGAAGGTATGTAAATTGGATCAAAAAGAGAAGATATGATCTCAGTTTCTTCAACTTCTTCTTCAACTTCAGGATTTAATGTTTCTGTTATAGGCATATAGAAATTGTATCAAAAAAGTAGAGAATAAATCTATAGATTGATATTTAAATATTTTATCAGTGAGAATAAAAAAAGCCGAAGCTATGTATATAACTTCGGCTTAGTTAATCCAATCTCATCCCAGTTCTTAACTTTACTAAGCAATGGGTGAGTTTCAACATACTGAAAGAAGCCAACTACTGAAAAATTTCTGATACCGGAGTCTAGGGGAATTCCCCAACCATTTTGCTCACAATACCGTGCTAATATAATTTCGCTTTTAGTGGCAAAACAACAGTCTTCTGACACCCCGATAAAAATGCTCTCCACATTCGATATCAAAACCTTAACAATCTCCACTTTCTACTCTCCTTATTTTTATAGAATTACCTTTTGAAATTTATTATGGTTATCTTTATAACACTTTCTACACTATAAGTCAAACAGCCACGTTACTTTTCATTCGTAATTTCTAAATCGAACACAACTCCGAACAGCTCGTTGCAAACCTCATTAACATCTCTCTCACAATGTCTTGAAGCTCTATCTAGAACACCCCCTGGTATTTTTAATAACTTTATTTCTTCTCCTAATTCCGATTCCAACTTCTTGTGACGTATTTCCTTTTTTCTAATTATCTCTGGATTTGTCGCAGTCGTTAAATCAACGCGATTCCACCTACCGTTTCTGGGATCATAAACAAAACAATCCGTTGCTTCTTCTTCATCCTCCTTTTTATTAGATACTCTAAAAACAGGTTCTTTAAAGACCTGCCCGCTTTTCTGATCATCTTCTGTTACCTCTCTCAAACCAATATATTTCATAGTCTTAAATAAGTCATTCTCAGCCTTCTTTGCCGTATCATAAGATTCTGAACTCCACAAAGTTCTGTGATTATCATCACTTTTCGAAATATTATTCGGATAGCTATCAAAACCCATAAAATAATTTAACCACACCCCACTTCAAAACTCCACAAAAATAATCTATGATATATCTAATGCCCAATTTAAAATTATCCGAATTAAAAAGATATTTTAAAAATTCTTTGTTTTTTTTATCTGTAATATTTTTATCAATACCTACCTTTGCCGGTACTACCCCACCTATAACGACATTTGAAAAAGAGCCTGAGATACCTGACGGTAATAATGATTGGTACAGACAACCCGTGAAAATCACTCTCTCAGCTTCGGATCTCGAAAGCGGAGTTAAAGAAATATTTTATCGTGTTGACGAAGGCAGTTGGGTAAAGAAGGATTTTTCAAACTCACTAAATTTAGCCCCAAACCCATCTTTTGAAATATCATCAGCTACCCCACCGCTCGACACACAAGATTGGAAAATTAGTAACTCAAATCCCGGAGGCACTTATACCAGAGATACTTTAGTGTATATGCCTTCTTTTGCTAACACATCAATAAAAATAAACTCAACCGAAGATACATGGCACTCAATTGACCATTATGATATGTTCGCTGCTGCAACTTCATTTAACAGTATGTCAGCGTATGTTTGGATAAAAACTTTAAGTATTTCAGGAAACGCGTATTTTAATATTTATTCAATATCTCAAGATTCGATGGGGCAGATTACTACAAATTTTATAAAATCCAGTCCCGCAGTTACAGGAACAAATGATTGGACAAAACTATCAACAAATTTTATCCCAACTGCTGATAATGTTATTGGAGTTTATTTAGAAATTGGTTTTTCAGGTACTGGTACTATATGGATTGATGCCGCTAATATAAGCAAATCCAATTTACCAATAACTTCTTTTTATGTAAGCACCGACGGAAATCACACCGTTGATTATTATGCAGTAGACAAAGCAGGAAATATTGAAACAACAAAATCAGGAAGTTTTAAAATTGACCAAACACCTCCCGGTAACTGGAAAGATTCTGGAGCCGTAAGGTCATTACTTGGAAATGCTCATCAGCTATACATGTGGACTAATGTTGAAGATAAAACTTCTGGGTTATCGGTATTTACAGATAAGTTTCAATATTTTATACCAGGTAAAAGCACTGGTTTTGGGCGTTATCCACTACTAGGTAGTTGCTCAGGTAATTGGCAATCTGGTGGTTGGGGTATTTTAGTATCACCTCCCTTTTCTCCAGGAGTTAAGGAAGCATATCTAATTACACCAATGGTAGATTTCTGTAACAGCGAGTGGCATAAAGCCTGTCACTATGTCAGATTTTATGCCGAAGATATGGCAGGAAACTCTTCTACAAGAGACATGTGTATAAACGGTCCATGGATCAGAGTTAGAGGAGAAGGGATAGTGAGGGCAAATCAGAATATTGATATGATTGCTGAAGTTCCTTCTGGAGAATATAACACAGACGGTTTAATCGAAGTAGGCGAACACTCGATTAATTTCTTCAACTCCTCTAAAAATATAGCATATTACGAAGCAGAGGTCCCAGAAGAATACGATTATCAAAAATTCTTTGATACAGTGAGAGGAGAGAAAACACAAATATCTACCTCAGGCAACCTAATTTCTTCATCAGGTATTTATTACATAAATGGAAATTATGAGATTAGTGGAAATAAAATACCTTCAAACTACAGTACATCTGTTTTCAATCAAATAGTTTTTGTCAATGGAAATCTAACAATCTCTAGTAACATTGCAGTATCCAAGCAATCAACCACACTTTTTATAGTAAAGGGGAATGTAAACATCGATGAAGACGTAACAGCTGTCAGTGTCGGGTTAATTTCAGATCAAACTATTGATACCGCTTATAACTTTTCTGACAAAGGTAAACGTAATTCGATTGAAATTAAAGGTATATTAATAGCAAATAAAGTCGCTTTTAAAAGATCATTACAAGGAACTGGAAATAAAAAATTCCCTGCAGAAGATATTACATATGAACCAAAATATGTTTTAAAAATGTCGGATTATATTGGAAATAATACTGTGAAGTGGGTTTACTCTGATTAAAACTTCTTTTTTACCTTAAAATCACCGTTTGGAATATCGTCTATAACATATCCAAGGTCATTAACTTGTCTTCTTAGAACATCAGCTTTATCCCAGATTCCGTTTTTTCGATACTCCCCTCTCATTTTTGCAAGATCCAAAACGTTCTTAGGAATTTCCACACCAATATGTTCTTGTAACTTTAAGCCTAAGAAATCATCCATTTTCAAAATAGTATTTAATTTGGATTCTTCTGGAATGCTACTTTTTATAAGCTCCCACACAACTGCTAAGACTTCTGGGATGTTCAAATCCTCCTCAAGCTTTTCCTTAAATTTCTTCATAAACTTGTCCGAGATTTCAGCTTTTGGATCATAAACATAACTTGAAACAAGCTCGTAGATTCTTTTTAATGAATTTTGAGCGTTTTGCATTGCTTCCCATGTAAAATTTAGAGGTCCTCTGTAATGAGAAGTCATAAAAAGATATCTTAAATCCAAAGGCGAAAAACCTCTCTGTTTTACATCGGAAAGAGTGTAGAAGTTACCCAAGCTTTTACTCATTTTCCCACCATCGACCGTTAAAAATGCCCCGTGGACCCAATAATTAACAAATTTTTGACCCGTTGCACATTCACTTTGAGCTATCTCATTTTGATGATGAATCATTTTTAAATCTTCCCCACCAACATGAATATCTATGGTATTTCCAAGCTCTTTCATAATCATTGAAGAACACTCAAGATGCCATCCTGGAAAACCCACTCCCCAAGGTGATTGCCACTCCTGTTGTCTTTTTTTATCAGATGGAGAAAATTTCCAAAGAGCAAAATCAGTAGGATTTCTCTTTTCAGGATTGGGGTCAATTCTTGCCCCCTCTTTAATATTTTCCATTGTCAAACCTGAAAGTTCTCCGTATTGTTCAAATTTGGAAGTATCAAAATAAACACCATCGGAAGTCTCGTAAGTAAAACCTCTTTCTTCCAATGTGGCTATTAAATTTATCTGATCATCAATGTATTCTGTCGCCTTTGTAAACTTTTTTGGCTCAAGAAAATTCATTTCTTTGTATTCTTCAAGGAAACTTTTGGTGTACATTTCAACTATTTCTCTAGCAGACCTTCCTTCTTCTGTGGATTGTTTTTCAATTTTATCTTCCCCGCCTTCCGGATCTGCCCCAGTCTCAAACAAATGACCAACATCGGTCATATTCATAATAAAATCTACCTTGTAACCAAAAAGTTTTAGGGATCTATTTAAAAAATCAGATAAACAAAATGTTCTCCAATTGCCAATCTGTTGGTCTTTATAAACTGTCGGCCCGCAGCAATACACTTTTACAAAATCCGGCTCAATGGGTTTGAATTCTTCTATTTGTTTTGATAGTGAGTTAAAGATTCTCATATTCTGAGTAAAATTTTACCACATTATATACTTAAGCGCCCTTCTAGTGCCCTGCTCAAAGTAATGTCATCCGCGTATTCTATATCGCCGCCAACAGGAAGTCCTCGCGCAATTCTTGTAATTTTTAAATTTTTGTCATCAAAACCAGATTCTCGAATGAGTTTTGAAATATACATGGCTGTCGACTCTCCTTCCATACTGGTATTTGTAGCTAAGATAATTTCAATTGCAGAGATTTCATGAATATTTTCAAATGAATTTTCTTCCACCAAACTTTTAATTCTTTCTATAAGGTCTTTAATAAAAATTTCTTCTGGACCGATATTGTTTAAAGGATCAATTATCCCATGCAAAACATGGTAAACTCCTTTAAAATTAGTCTTTTCTAATGCGAATGCGTCCAAAGGACTTGCAACAACCGCAATAACTTTATTGTCTCTCAAAGGGTCGTCACAAACAGAACAAATGTCATTTTCTGTAACATTTTTACATACCCTACATAACTTAGTGCCCTTTTTAAGCTGGGTCAAAGAATCAGAGAATCTTTCTAATTCTTCTTGGGGAAAATTCAAAAGTGAGAAGGTAAGTCTCTGTGCAGTCTTAGGACCAATGCCGGGAAGTCTTTCAAAATAGTCTATTAAATTGGATATTGGCTTTGGTAATTTCACGTTAGTATTCTAACATGTACAAGGTTTAAGGGTAACAATTTACTGATATAATCTTTATATGAAAAACTTTAAAGAATTTTATAACATTTTAAAGAACAGCGAGGGTCAAAATCAAATCTTGAAAGTTAAAGGGGAAGAAAAAAAGATAAGGGCAATGATTAGATTAACAACAAAAAATTACTTACCACAAAACGATGAGTATATAAAAATGATATTTGAGGATGGGTCTTTTTTGTTAGTTTTGAAAAATGATGAAGAATTATATTATGCGAACAATCTTATCGGAAAGATAGAAGAAATATCTGACGAAATGATAGGAAAAGAAGAATTTTTAAATTATAAAGGCAAAAAATACAAATTGGGAAATAAAAATGACTATCAATTTGTACTAAAATTAATCATGGGCACTCCATACGACATAGAGGGCGAATGTAGATTCTCTGATTATTTCCCAATTGATGGAACAAAAGAGTTCTTAAGTCTTGGTTGGTTATGCTACAACGGAGTAAGGGCAGACATTAATCCAAAATTTATCGATCACTCTGAAGTTGAAATTGCCCAAAAATAAAACACCAATTGATTCTTAATAAAAATTTCGGTAATTTCAGTAAAGTATTCCAAGATATGCAAGGTTTGAGGGTAACAATTTACTGATATAATATTTTTATGAAAATATTTAGTGATTTTAGTGACACTATTGCAAAACCAAAATTTGGAAATAAATTTCCTCCTTTTGAGCTAGAGTTAGGAAAAATGATAGAACAAGAGTTAAATTCCGATTTAAAAGAAAATTTTAATTTAAAATCCAAAAAAGGATATGAGGAATTTTTAAAAATAAGAAGAGACGATTCAATTCCATACGAAGAAAGAGCTCTTGCTTGGCTAGAACCCTTTGCCAATTTATTAAATATCAATCACATAAAAAAACTGACTTTGGATTTTGATTTAAACGAAAATTTCATAGATTTCACTAAGAATTTAGTTAATATTTTAAACAAAGATAAACTGGAAATTACAATAGTCTCGGGAACTCTTACTCAGATCATACAGAAATTTTTATCTAGGGATGATATCAAGAAAGAATTAAATTTCATTGATTTTAATATTTTAGCTACAGAATTAGATATGGATTCAGATGGTTATTTTATTGGAGGCGTAAAAAACACGGATGAGCTGGTTTATAAAGGAAATTTTCCAGATAATTGTTTAATTATTGGTGATGATGCCATGGAAAATTATGGATTAGGTGAAAGACTTGTTAATGTTCAAAGTTATAAATCTCTAGATGCAAATAGAATAGTTGAAAAGTTAATTACTACAAATACTAGTCAAAAAACTACCCCAAAATAGGCAAACCACCATCAAAAGCTTCTAAAATTGACTTACCATCAACACCAGAGGGGACTATAACATTTAAATCCGTTAGTGCTTCTAATTCGCTCTTCTTCATTTTTTTAGGCTTTTCCTTGCTCAAAATACACTTAAAATTCATCTTTTCTCCAAAAACAGACTCACTTAAACCCTCAAGTAATTTTCTAGTTCTAGCGCATTCTAAGCGCTCTTTATGAAAAGGGTAAAAAACCTCAGCAATAATTGACCTTCCTTCTACATCTACAGGTTTACACAGGGTTAAGAGTGCCATCAAAGAGTGATTTAAATCTTTACTTTCCTTTACAAACTTATTCCAATCTTTTTCAATTTTTTTAAAAGGAATTACAGGAGACTCTTTTTTATCGTTTTTTTCATTCAAAGAAACCTCCTCCGAAGATTCTTTAGCTGATTCCTTTTTTTCTTTTTTAGACAGGGAATCTTTAATCTCCACTCTATCTTCAATCTCATCACCTACCGATGGAGATATTCTCTTTGTATTTTTAGGGGCTACGTAATCTCTCTCAGATTTATCATTATCTGAAGGAGAATCCGAACTATCCTCTTTATATTTGGAATCACTTTTGCCTAATGAGCATATTTCAACAACTGCTATCTCAATAGGAAGCTGAGTAATAAAAGAGCTTCTGATATTTTTGTGTGCTTCCAACAAAATATTTATTGTTTTCACTAGCCATTTTAAATCTGTCTTTTTAGCCTGCTCGTTAATTTCATCAAGAATTTCAACTGTTGTATCAGTAGAAGGATCAGAAATACCTGATTTAATCAAAAGCATCGATCTTAAATATTTTAAAAACTCCCCTACCCAGACATAGAGATCTATCCCTTCTCCGTAAACATCCGAAACCACATCAAGTGCTTTTTTGGTATCTGAATTTAACAAGTACCCCACACATTCAACATATTTCTTTTTTGAACTTAGACTCAATAAAGTATTTACATCAACATCTCCCTCATGAACCTGCTCCAAGAGAACACTGGCCCCTCGATAATCACCCATAGACGCTTCAGCAATTTTCATAAGATCGTCCTGGGATATTTCAATACTTTCACTTCCGGACATAGATTTTAAAACTGAAACAATTTGTCTTACTGTAGGACGTTTAAATTTAAAAACCTGACACCTGGATTTTATAGTAGCAGGAACCTTGTGTTCTTCAGTTGTACATAAGATAAAGGTTGTTTTCTTTGGAGGCTCCTCCAATGTCTTTAAAAGCGCGTTAAAAGCCTCGGTAGTTAACATATGAACTTCATCTATAATATAAACCTTATTTCTTCCCATTGTCGGAGCCAACCTTATCTTATCTTTTAAATCCCTTATATCATCTATACCTCTGTTACTAGCGGCATCAATTTCTATTAAATCTATAAAAGAACCTTCTCTGATTGAAACACAGTTAGAACACTTGTCGCACGGGTCTCCATTTGGTTTAAGCTTTTCACAATTCAGGGACTTGGCTAAAATTCTGGCAATAGTGGTTTTTCCGGTTCCTCGTGGACCCACCATAAGATAGGCATGTGCTGTTTTTCCTGATTGCACCTGCTTAGCAATAACATCCGCAATTTCGTTGTCGCTACCCATCTCACTGAATTTTTGCGGGCGATATTTTGTGTAATACATAAGAACCTGCCTCTTTTAAATAGTATAAGTATTAAAAATTAATAAACCCACTAACTGTTGTTGGAGAATTATTTAATATTTGACAAATTATTACTTAAAAATATCTTGAATATTAAGTTCTTTAATTTTCTCAAGCTCGGTTTCTTGAAAATTTTGAAGTACCCAAACATCCACAGGTGTTTGTTTATTTTCAGGCTTCCCTATCCCTACTCTTATTCTCCAAAATTCTTTTGTTCCAATTTTCTCAATAATATCCTCTACACCGTGGTGTCCTGCAGGATTTTTTCCTTTTTGTTTTTTAACTGTTCCGAAATTCAAGTCAACATCATCGTGAACCACTATCAAGTCGTCTGGAGATATTTTATAAAAATTTAACAACTTACTAACAGCATCACCGGAATTATTCATAAAAGTTTGAGGTTTAACTAAAATAAAATCATCACACTCTGCAATCTCAGATTCAAATTTTGGAGATTTTTCCCACTTTAAACCTTGTTCTTCTGCAAGTTTATCTAACAGTATAAAACCAGTGTTATGTCTATATTTTTTATACTGATTTCCAGGATTTCCTAACCCAACAATAATTTTCATTTTCTTTTAACCGAATTTTTTAAAGATTTACTACTTTTTTTAATTAGGTCATTTTCAATCTTATCAGTAGATTTACTCGAATCCTTTTTTAATGGTTTTCCATCACCGTCGTGGTGTATACCAAGCAAGTGAAGTACACCATGGCCCACTAACTCAGAAATCTCCTCTTCCAAATCATTACCATATTCTTTGCACTGTCTTTTTGCTTGATCTTTATTAACTACGATATCACCCAAATATAAAGACCCATCTTCAAGCTTTTCTTTAATTTCAAAGGATAAAACATCGGTAGGATAATCCCTTCCCAAATGATCTTTATTTAATTTCTTCATTTCCGCATCGTTTGTTATAAAGACGGAGATGTGTGTTTTTTTATCTAATTTCATAGAGAAAATCTTAAAACTATTTCGAATTAAAATTTCGATTTTGGAATTGGTTGGGAGATTCCAACTCAAAAGGAAAAAGCTTAGCGAATTCTAAATAAACTTCTAACTCCGACTTCTCTTTTTCCAACAAATCATTTCTTGAGATTTTTTCATACAGTTCGATGTTTTCTTTTCTATTTTTAATTTCTTTTCTAACTACTTTAAAAACATCTTCATCCGTCATTTCCTTATGTTGTCCCCTAAATTCAATTTCTTTATTTTTAACTTGTGACAACAAGAATCTTAACACCCCCAACTTCAGCGTGTCGCCTGACTTTTGAAAGTCTACAAGTTTAGATTTCAAATCATCTATAATCAATTTTTATTCCTTTCGAAATATAACTTTCTTTTTAATTCTTTGTTTTTTTGTCGTTTGACCTCACTAGGTTTAACATAATGCTCTCTATCCTTAACCTCTTGAATAATTCCTGACTTTAAAACTTCTTTGTTAAATCTTCTTAATGCTTGGTCTAAACTTTCACCATGTCTAACTTTAATTTTTGTCATATTTATTCATCAATTTAAAGTTTCTGATTATCAATCAGTACTGTTAATTGATACAGCTAAATGACTTTAGCTGGTTTAAGACACCTCCAAACTAAAATATAATTATATATAAAGCAAAAAACGCCTTCTTAACAAAATGTCTATTTGGGTTGTTTGTCATAAAGTATTTATCAATCATAATATTATATTGACAAATTACTATTCACAGAATCTTTTTGAAAATAACACAAAACATATTATTTTCATTAAATGGTACTTATTATTTTTTTTCAAACAACACTATCAAAGTAAGTATATACCCAAATTGAAAAGTATTGCAAAACTTATACCACAACTTTAAGGCTTCAACAATGAACAATAGTTAAGTATTTATAAAAATTGAAACAACGGTAAAAAACCAGTGTTACCAAATCTTAATATCCCTAAACGTTATAGCAACAACCAAAAGAATAAGACCTATCATTCCAATATTATGAATTTTATTCTCAATTTTTGGATTTATATCCTTTTTTGTTACCGCTTCTATTACTCTGAATAAAACCTTTCCTCCATCAAGTGCCGGTATAGGTAAAGCATTGGTGAAGGCAAAACCTAAGGAAATTATTGCAACAGTATTAATGATATTTAATATTTTACCGGTTCCTTTGGATTGAATTATACCCGCTAAGATATTAAACAAACCTACGGGACCGGTCATACTACTGGCTACCGGCTCTATATCCTTAGTTTGAAAAGACAACCCAATTATATTTTTTAATGAAGAAACTGAATAATCCAACATATTATAAGTATGCATCGGACCTGAAAGAATTTTTTCTAATGTACTCCTATAATAAATTGCTTTAGCGTCACCTAAGTAAACCCCGATTATCGCATTCGTGTCTGTTCCCTCCTCACTAAATACAGGAGAAAGTGAGTATTTATTAATCTTTTTTCCTGAAGGATCACTTATATCCATAGTTTCAATCTCAACTTCTTCGCCAGCTTTTCCATCTAAATTTTCTCTTAGTCCTGCGACATCTTTTATTTCATTTCCATCTACTTTTAAAATCACCTCTCCAGGTTTTATACCTGCCACATTTGCGGGGGAATCCTCTTCCATATCAAAAATAACCGTTCCATAAGTCATTTCCTGACCATATTTAAACTTATGGTCAAAAATCATAGGAATATAAAAGCTTTTAAAACCGTTTATAAAAAAGAAGATATAAAAAAGTACAAAACTTAATAAAGTGTTCATAAAAACACCTGCTAATAAAATTTGTGATTTTTGCCAAGGAGTTTTATTTGAAAAACTGTGTGGGTCGAACTCAGTAGGTTTTACGTCGTTATTTTCATCTTCTTCCTCACCTGTTATTTTTACAAAACCACCAAAAGGAATTAAATTCACTGAATATAATGTCTCTCCAAACTTCTTTCCAAAAAGTCTTGGGGGATAACCTACTCCGAACTCCTCTACTCTGACTCCGTTTCTCTTGGAAGCCCAAAAATGTCCCAGCTCGTGTATTACAACAAGAAAAGATATTATTAAAATAACAAGTATTATAGTGATGAAACTCATATTAAACCTATATGGTCATTAACTCGTTCTTCTTTTCT
>JAKLGS010000016.1 GCA_022710505.1 Patescibacteria group bacterium | reverse complement strand
GATTTTTCATTTGTACCCGTTACACTGCGCAGTTTGAATATTTTCGGGCGTGTGCTACCATCTAAAGACTTGGATAGCCTTTGGGCTATGATATTTTCTGCCCTTATGACAAGTGCGATTTATTTATTTTTAGAAAGTCTTTGTAAAAGAAGGTAATTATGCTTGCATTCACAAAAACATTACAGTTAATAATTTCCGGCCTTTTAATAGTTCTGGTTTTGATACAGTCGAAATCTTCAGGTTTGTCATCTACATTGAAAAGTTCCTTTAACATGTATAGATCACTAAGAGGTTTTGAAAAGATAATTTTTGTCCTTACGGTTATATCAGGGGTTTTACTAGTAGTAAATTCTTTGGCCATAGTTTTGTTGAGCTAATATGCCGGGAATTTTTATTGAGGGGGGTACCCCTTTAATGGGTACCGTTTCAGTTTCAGGAGCTAAAAACTCAGCTTCTAAGCTTATTTACGCCTCCATGTTTTCAAACGAGGACGTAATTTTAAATAATGTTCCAAAAATAAAAACAATAATGGATGATATTGAGGTTATTCAAAGTGTCGGGGGAAGGGCGGAATGGGTTGGTACAAATTCGTTGTCCCTCAATGGATCCCAAATAAATACCTATGAAGTACCTGTTGAAATTGGTTCAAAATTCCGAACGTCCACTTTATTAGCTGGGCCCCTTTTATATAGGTTCGGTAAGGCTTTTATTCCAAAATATAAATCATCAGATGAGAGTCTTAGGCCGATTAACAGATTTATAGATACCTGGAATTTTTTAGGTTTTCAAGTTCAGGATGATGAGGAATTCATAAAAATATTTAATGATGGTTCTGCAAAAGGATGTAGTATAAATTTTAAGGTTACCAGCCACACTGCGACTGACAACGCTATTATCTCTTCGGTATTTGTTCCGGGGGAGACCGTTATATCCAGAGCATCTGATGAACCTGAAGTAGAGGATTTGATTAATTTTTTAAATGGGATAGGAGGCTCTGTAGAGAAGCTTGAATCTGGGAAAATTAAAATTACCGGTACGAATATTTTTAAAGAGACCTCCTTTGATGTTTGTTCAGATAAATCTGAAATAGCCACGTTTGCCGCATTGGCAGTTTTAACTAAAGGTAACATCTCAATTAAAAACGTTAAACGAGATTTAATATTGCAGTTTATTAACTTTTTAAATAAGATAGGGGCGAGATTTGAGTTTTCAGATGACGAGCTAAGAGTTTGGAGACACAGTGAGGAATTAAGTCCGCAAAATTTAGAAATATCTCCGACACCTGGTTTTTTACCGGAGTGGCAATCACTTGCAGTTTTGTTGTTAACACAAGCTGTGGGGGAAAGTATTATTCATGATACCGTGTATGTTGATAGGTATGGGTATTGCGTTGACTTGAATAGAATGGGTGCAAAAATCGACATAGTTACTCCTTCGGAGGTTGGTTTGGCCACTGTGGTTAGTGATGACTCCTACGACATTGAAAAAGAAGGAGAGCCTAAAACAGTAGCAAAGGTATCAGGGCCAACAAAATTAAAGGGAGAGAGGCTAACCTTGGAAAATTTTAAATACGGTGCTGTTTTAATTTTAGCAGCACTTTGCGCTGAAGGTAAAAGTGAGATAATTGGATTGGATATAGTTGATTGTTTTTTTGAGGGATTTGTTGATAAACTTATTTCATTAGGAGCAAAAATATGGGAACAGTCGGATTAATGCTTGATTTATTGTTATTGTTTTTGGCTTGTTTAATTGCTATTGTCTTGTACCCGCTTTGGATAGATTTTGTATATAAGTTCCAGATGGGTGAAAGTATCAGAGGCGACGGTCCGGAAAGTCACAAAAGAAAAGAAGGCACCCCGACGATGGGTGGTATGGTTTTTGTTTTTACCGTAGCCGTAGTTAGTTTAGTCTTCAACCGATCCAGAACACAGACTCTCTTCCCTCTTTTTATTGCTACATTGGCTGGTTTGTTGGGTATGTTGGAAGATTTTACTAAAGTATATAAAAAGTCTGGTCTACCTGGTTTTTTTCATTATCACTTAGGCAGGTTTTTTAGAAAAAGATCTGAAGGTTTTTTAAAATTTAGTATTTTTGGAAAAATTTGGTCAATATTTAAAGAGGCTTCGAGATTGGTAGGAAGTTCGGATGACAGTGGAATACAAACCTATAAAAAATTTATTATTCAGGGTTTAATAGCAGGATTTATTTCTTATTGGACATATTTTAAATTAGGATGGGATTATATTTGGTTTCCACTTTTGGGTAATGTTCATATAGGATTTGGTTATCCAGTAGTAATATTCTTCTTATTCATAGGGATTTTAAACGCAGTTGCTTTTACAGATGGACTTGATGGTTTAGCAGGAAGCCTTGCTTTAATTTCATTCATTTCATTTTGGATATTATCTAAAATTCTTGGATATAATTCTTTAGCTGGTTTTTGTGCCACTTTTGTAGGTGCTATGATTCCTTTCTTATATTTTAATATCTTTCCCGCAAGGATATTTATGGGTAACGTGGGTTCATATGTTCTGGGAGCTGTTATGGCTATGCTTGCCGTTGTTATGCATAGGGAAGTAGCCTTCATATTTATTGGTATGATGTTTTTTGTTGACGGGATATCCAGCCCTCTCCAGCAAATTGTATATAAAATTACACATAAGAGATTATTTAGAATGGCTCCTATACACCATCATTTTGAAGTTTTGGGCTGGCCTGAGACAAAGATTACCTTAAGATTTGTTCTTTTTGGTGTGTTTTTTGCATTTGTTGGGATATTCGTGGCAATTCTATAAAATATCGCGCATTAAATGAAAAAAAGAAATTCAAGAAAAACAGATATTTCCGGAAGAAAATTTTTTATTGCTGTTACATCCTTTTTATTATTTGGTTTGTTGATGATTGCCGATTCTACCTCTGTTTCATCCAAAAATCTTTATGGCGATCCTTATAGATTTGTTATTTTACAAGCTACTTGGGCCGTAGCCGGGTTGATAGCTTTTTACTTTTTCTATCGAATCGATTATAGAAGTCTGGTTAAGATATCTAGATCATTATTTTTATTTAATTTACTTGCTCTTATAGTTCTAGCTATAGTTGGGTTAATGCCGTGTTCCACGTCTATACCTTTTTCTCCCTGCGTTAATGGTGCAAACAGATGGTTATATTTAAATCCCCCTCCTCTTCCGGCTATTCCTTTCCTGGGAGTATTGGGATTTCAACCCGGTGAGTTGGCAAAATTATCAGTGATAGTTTATTTAGCTTCTCAATTAAGTTTGATATCTCAAAAAGACAAATCTGCAAAAAATAAAAAACCATTCGAAGTGTACTTAAAAATCACTGTGTTAGTGGCAGGATTAATAATACTTCAACCAAATATGTCCACTGCCGCGATGGTTTTTATCTTAGGAACGATAATTTATTTTGTTTCAGGGGCTCCTTTAAAACCAATTTTTATCACTATCCCTATTTTTTTACTTTTAGCAATTTTGGTTATATTGTCGTCACCTTACAGGATGGCCAGACTAAAGGCAATGATATCGGGAGAAGACAGCAGTGAGTCTAGTTATCATGTTAAACAAGCTTTAGTAGCTTTAGGTTCCGGAGGCTTTTCTGGTGTTGGTTTTGGACAATCCAAACAAAAGTATCAATATCTTCCTGAAGTGGCTTCCGATTCTATTTTTGCAATCATCGGAGAAGAGTTTGGATTTATAGGAACGGTGGTTGTAGTTTTAGCCTATGGTCTTTTTATTTTTAAAGGTTTTAGAATTGCTAAAAAGTCTCAAGATATGTTTGGAAAATTAGTTTCCATCGGGATTAGTTCTTGGCTGGGAATTCAATTTTTTATTAATGTCGCTTCAATGACAAAGTTAATACCTATGACCGGTGTGCCGATTCCACTCATATCCTACGGTGGGTCCTCGTTGGTTTTTTCGTTAATAGGCTTAGGTATTTTAGCCAATGTTCAAAAGAACTCATCGTTGGATTAAATTTCTTATTTAGAATAGAATAATCATATGAAAATTGTAATGACTGGCGGACACCACAGCTCCGCATTACCGGTAATCAAAAAACTTAAAGAAAAAATTCCCGGCGTCGAAGTATTATGGATGGGTCATAAACATTCAATGCAGAGAGATAAGAACCCAACTCTGGAATACATTGAAATTACTTCCTTAGGTATCCCTTTTTATGATTTGAAAGCAGGAAAAGTATATAAAACTTATAATATTGGTAGGTTGCTTAAGGTTCCTCTGGGATTTTTTCAAGCTTTTTGGTTTTTATTAAAAAACAGACCTGATGCGATAATGTCTTTTGGAGGATATTTAGCCGTTCCGGTGGTAATTGCAGGTTATATACTTGGTATACCCTCTCTTACCCATGAGCAGACTGTGGTCACAGGATATTCTAATAAACTTATTTCCAGATTTACTAAAAAAGTATTAGTATCATGGAAAGAAAGTGAAAAATATTTTCCTACAGACAAGGTTTTATATGTAGGAATTCCCCTAAGGAAGGAAATATTCCATATCTCATCAGATTCTTTTAATTTTGATAACGATTTACTTACAATCTACATATCTGCAGGAAAAACCGGTTCTCATATAATTAATGAAAATGTTTATCATTCTTTAGAAAAGCTCCTTACGTTTTGTAATATCATTCATCAGTCGGGAGACCACTCTTTGTACAAGGATTTTGAAAAATTAGAGAGCAAGTACACGGAGATTAGAAATACAGTTAGAGGAAAGTACTATTTAAGGAAGTTTGTTTTGGAGGATGAGATAGGGGAAGCTTACATGAAAGCGGATTTAGTAGTTTCAAGATCAGGTGCTCACACTATGTCGGAGATTATAGCATTACAAAAACCTTCCTTGTTAATACCTATTCCTTGGGTATCTCACAACGAGCAATATGAAAATGCGAAAATGGTAAAGGATTTAGGTTTAGCTTGTATATTAAATGAAAAAGATCTTAATCCTGAAAGTCTTATTGAGAATATAAAGTTTTGTTTATCCGATATTAATTCGATGAAAGTCAAGGATGAGTCAGCGTTGGATTTCTTAAAAAACGACCCTACGGAATTAATAACTAATGAAATTATTCAAATCTCAAAAAAAATCTAAGAATATAATTCCTATAGTTAACAAAACTAGTTTGAGAAATTCTTCTCAAACTCGTTCCTACTCAAATCATTCCAGAGAGAGTCAGATATTGCTTAATAATATTAATGATCGAAAAAGAAAAGTGATAAACTCCAGAGTAGTTTTGAGAAAAAAACATGGTATTTTTCTAAAGATTTTATTTTTACTTATAGTAGTCGGAGTAGTTATTTATTTATTTTTTAAATTTGATGTACCCGGTTATTTTAAGATTTCAAAAGTTACAATAACCGGTACAGAGAGATTTGTAAGCACGGAAGATGTGCGAAATATCGCTGAAAGAAATGCTTTTGGTAAATATATATTTTCAATTGAAGAAGACAGTTTGTCCAAAATAATATCTAAAAGTTTTTTAGGTGCAAAAAATGTTTTTGTTAAAAAAGATTACCCAAATTCTTTAAATATTTATATAGAAGAACGTATTCCCGTGGCTTTTGTATTTAATAGTGAAGGGGAGTTCTATCTTATTGATTCTGAAGGTTTCGTATTAGGAATGGTTACCGAGAGTCTACAGGACTTACCAAGAATAAATTACGAAGGATCGGTGGTGGTAGGGACATTTTTGGATAAAGATATCATTCCTATAAGTATTGAGATTTTAAAATTTGCAGATAGGGAAGATCTAAGTATCAGTAGTATGAGTTTTACTACAAACTATGCTAAATTATATCTTAACACCGGACCGGAAATTTTTATGGGTTACAGTAAAGATATTGAAAAATCATTGAGAACAATTAAAGCTTTGTTGAGCAATCAAAATAATAATGAGGAGGTTATAAAAAAAATTGATTTACGGTATGATAAAGTAATAGTATTATATGATTAAATTAAAACTCTATGTCTAGGGAGAAAATAATTACAGGAATTGATATCGGATCTACCAAAATTACAACTGTTGTTGCATCTGTGTCAGATAACAAGGTTTCAGTAATAGGTGTTTCCGGGAACATACCGTCAAAAGGTATAAACAAAGGTAATGTTGTTGACATCGACAGCTCGGTTGAGGCCATATCACAAAGCATAGAAAAAGCTGAAAGAATGGCGGGGGTATCGATTTCAAATGCTTTTGTAACTTTGAATGGAAGTCACATTGAAAATCTAAATTCACACGGTGTTGTTGCAGTTTCCCCAAATGAAACTTCAGAAATAACTAAAGAAGATGTTTCTAGAGTAATTGAAGCTGCCCAGGCAGTATCTTTGCCATCCACAAGAGAAATAGTTCATGTTATCCCAAGAGATTTCGTAGTTAACTCACAGGAAGGTATAAAGGATCCTGTCGGAATGTCAGGCGTTAGGCTCGAGGTTGAGACAAATGTAATACACGGTTCTGCAACTGCAATGAAAAATATTGCTAAGTGTGTAAATAAGGTTGCGATTGATGTTGACGAACTTGTCTATGCTGGTTTAGCATCCGCAGAAGCCGTATTAACAGATACTGAAAAAGAGTTAGGTACTTTATTAGTGGACATTGGTGGTGGTACAACGTCGGTGGTCGCATTTTTGGACGGAAGTCCCATTCATTCGGCGGTTCTGCCGATAGGTGGGAAATTAATCACTAGTGATTTGGCAATAGGTTTGAGGTCAAGACTTGAAGACGCTGAAAAAATAAAAATAAGACTTAGCAACGAGGCTTTAATTTCCAAAACAGATATTCATGATGATGGCGAGGATTTTGACGTGTCAGAATTTGATTTAGAGGTCGAAAGAATTCCAAGAATAATGCTTTATAAGATTGTAAACGCGAGATTAGAAGAAATATTCAGACTCATTGCTTTAGAAGTAACAAGATCGGGGTTAAGTGGTAAACTCCCAGCGGGAGTGGTGATAACCGGCGGAGCCGCTATGACCGCAGGTACAGAAAAGAGTGCAAAAGTAAATTTAAAGATGCCTGTTAGAATAGGTGTTCCTAAGGGAGTAACCGGTTTAATAGATGAGATAAAAGGACCCGATTCTTCTTCCGCTGTCGGAGCTGTGTTGTACGGTGCTAAACTCTTTAGAGGCAGTAATCTATTGTCATTTGATAATAAAAACGGTAGTATAAGGAAAGGCGCTTCTAAGATACTATCAAAACTTAAATCGCTTCTGCCCTAGAAGTATTTTTTTAAAATTAATTAATCTGCCCAAAAAATAAATAATGCAAGTAAAGCCTGAAGTTGAAAATTTCGCAAAAATAAAAGTTTTAGGTATTGGCGGGGCTGGAGGAAACGTAATAAATTCAATGATTGAATCCGGCCAGATTACCGGTGTTGAATTTATTGCAATTAATACCGATGCCCAAGATTTATCAGTTAACAAGGCGGTGGTTAAAGTACCTATTGGTCAGGAAATAACAAATGGTTTGGGTTCTGGAGCAAACCCGGAAATTGGCAGGAAAGCAGCTGAGGAATCTGTTGATTTAATAAAAGAGCATCTTGACGGAGCCGACATGATATTTATTACAGCAGGTATGGGGGGCGGTACAGGTACCGGTGCCTCGCCGGTTGTAGCAAGAATTGCTAAAGAGATGGGTGCCCTTACAATTGGTGTAGTTACAAAACCATTTCCTTTTGAGGGTGCTTTGAGAATGAAAAATGCAGAAATAGGTATATCTGAACTTAGGGATGAGGTTGATGCTTTAATTACTATTCCCAATCAAAGGTTATTGGAAGTTGCAGATGAAAATATGTCTATTATTGAAGCGTTCAAACTTTCCGATAGCGTTTTGAATCAGGGAGTTCAGGGTATTTCAGATTTAATAGTTATGCCGGGATTAATAAATGTGGATTTTGCGGATGTTAAAACTATTATGAAAGATGCCGGTACAGCACTTATGGGCATAGGTATAGGTACCGGGGAAAATAGAGCGGAACTTGCTGCAAAAGCTGCAATTTCATCACCTTTATTAGAACAATCAGTCGAAGACGCAAAAGGTATTTTATTCAATGTTATCGGTGGTTCTGACTTAACAATGAAAGAGGTTGATAAGGCCGCTAATATTATTAGAAATATTGCCAATGACGAAGCGAATATTATATTTGGAACAACTATTGATCCAAGAATTTCCGGTCAGGTTAAAATTACAGTTATTGCAACTGGTTTTGATGTAAAACAGGAAGATTTGGGGTACGGATTTGTGGAAAGAAATTTGCCTAAGCCTGCTCCTGCGGAAGAACAATATATTAAAAAAGAGGAGCCGAAATCAATTCCGGAAAAGCCAAAAGATATGTTCAAGCCCGAAGATTTTGAAGGTGAGTTTGAAAGTAAATACGACATACCGGCATTTTTAAGAGGTAAATAGAAATCCTACTTATAAAAACTACGTTTCCAGTCTTAATTACACTAAATATTATCAAATTGTCTAATATTCACTGCTTGGATTTTTAATAAAATTTTGGTTATATTAACGATAGGCAGTAAAAATTCCTTTTGAAGATAAAAGTATAAAATTTCTTGTGAGTTGTTGGCCTTTGTGTATTTAGGGCAGCAGAGGTTTTTAACTCACTAAATAATAATAAAAATGAATTCGTATCTTTATTTTAATGATGAGTCGGATTTACAGAAAAATGAAAAAATAGACTTTTCAGAAAACGGAAGAACTATTTTAGAAAAAAGATATTTAAGGAGAAATAAATTAGGTGAGATCGAAGAAACCCCCGAGGATATGTTTCAAAGAGTGGCAAACGCGATCGCCGAACCGGATGAGCCTTATAGAAATCCTGAAAAAACCTCCATTGAGTTTTATAATCTAATTTCCACCAAAAAATTTTTTCCTAACTCTCCTACATTTACTGGAGCGGGAACTCCCATCGGACAATTGGCTGCTTGTTTTGTATTGCCGGTGGAAGACGACCTTGGAAAAAGCAGAGATGGAATTTTTCAGACATTAAGAAACGCAGCACTGATTCAGCAATCCGGTGGCGGAAATGGCTTTTCATTTTCAAGATTAAGAGCCAAGGGGTCGAGAATTTCAACGAGCAACGGTTTGTCCACTGGGCCTGTGGGATTTATGGAGGCATATAACGGTGCTTTTGGTGTAATAGCTCAAGGCGGGGTAAGAAAAGGCGCAAATATGGGAATATTGAGAGTAGATCATCCGGATATAAGAGAGTTTATTACAGCTAAAACTACTGAAGGAAAACTATCAAATTTTAATATATCCGTTGCTTTAACAGATAAATTTTTAGAAGCTGTTGAAAAAGATGAAACATATGAAATTTTTGATCCTCATACAAAAGAGATTGTGGAAACTCCGAAAGCCAGAGAGATATTTGATCTAATAGTTGAAAATGCATATAAAAACGGAGAACCCGGAGTTCTATTTATTGATACGGCTAATAAAGATAACCCTGTTCCCAGCCTTTATGAATTGGAAGCTACAAATCCATGCGGGGAGCAGTGGCTTGGCCCTTATGAAAACTGTTGCTTGGGATCAATAAATTTATCCGAGCATATTACAAGTGACAATAAAATAGATTGGGAAGAATTAAGAAAAACTGTAATACTTTCCACAAGGTTTTTAGATAACGTAGTAAGTGCAAATAAATATGTTCCGGCAGTACCTCAATTAAAAGAGGCAGCCCATCAAAATAGAAGAATTGGTTTAGGAATTATGGGTTTAGCTGATTTGTTTTATGTTTTGGGAGTAAGGTACGGTAGCGAGGAGGCACAGGATTTAGCAGGGCAGGTGATGGAATTTATTCGCTTTCACGCTATGAAAGCGTCTATAGAGTTGGCAAAAGAGAGAGGGCCTTTCCCAGCTATCAAAGACAGTATCTTCAATCCATCTAATTTAGTTTGGACTCCTCCCACACCATTAAAGAGTTTTTCGTTTGGCTGGGAAAGGCCCGCCATCGATTGGAGTGAAATAACGAACGGAATAAGACTGTATGGTTTAAGAAATGCTGCTGTTACAACGGTAGCCCCAACAGGTACCATTTCTACTGTTGCTGGAGTAGAGGGTTATGGGTGTGAGCCAGTTTTTGCACTTGCTTATCTTAGAAATGTCTACCAAGCAGCAGGTGACTTGGAGAAAATGACTCTGACCTATGTCAGCCCGTCATTTCAAAAAGCGTTAGACGATATAGACATGAGTGATGTTAAGAGAAGAGAGATTATTGATGAGATAATTCGAGTAGGTTCGTGTCAAAGTATAAAAGATTTACCCGATGATCTACGACATACATTTGTGGTATCAGGTGATATTACGCCAGAAGAACATATTTATATGCAAGCTTCTTTGCAGAGATTTGTAGATAACTCAATTTCTAAGACATGTAATTTACCCCCAACAGCAGTTCCCGAGGATGTCGAAAAAGTATATATGATGGGTTGGAAATTGGGTTGTAAAGGTTTAACAGTATATGTTTCGGGCAGTAGACAAGAAGAGGTATTAGTTACACAAGAAAAAAAAGAATCAACAACCGAAGGTGGTAAATCCGATGGTGAAAAACCGGTGGAAGAAGGAAAAATTGATGCCAATAAAGATGTATCAAAAGAAATTACAAATAATGAAGAAAAATTAATCGTAGAAAAACCCTCTGATGTTAAATTAGAACGTGAGTATAGATTAAATGGTTCAACTTACTGTGTAAAAACACCTCAAGGAAAAGCTTTTATTACAATAAATAAGGATTCTAACGGCAGGCCTTTTGAGGTATTTATTAATGTTGGAAAGGCAGGTACTGATGTTTCTGCATTATCTGAAGGTTTAGGTAGATTAGTTAGTGGTTGGCTTAGAGTTCCCGGGGCATCAGAAAATGCTGTAACTGAGATTATTTCTCAATTAGGAGGTATCGGCGGTAGTAGATCGGTAGGTTTTGGAAAAAATAAAGTTAGTTCCATTCCTGATGCTGTGGCAAAAGTATTGTCTGAAGAACTTGGGTATTCTTTGTTAAAAAATCAGTCAAATGGAAACGGGGATAATTTTATAAGTACAAAAATAAACACAGAATACTTAAACATACGTAGTGATGCCAGCGAGGTAAGTTTAAATCCTGTAACCGGAAATATCGATGTATGCCCTGATTGCGGAAATTATTCCTTCATCAAAGAAGAGGGTTGTGCTAAATGCTACCTTTGTGGATACTCTGTTTGTTAGTTCTTAATATACTTGGTTAATTAGAATATTCTGATTGACTGCAGCCTATTTTAGGGTATATTGATGCCATTCTGTCCTATTTCATATGTATAAAATATATACAAAAGAAGGGGATTTAGGATTTACCTCCTTATCAAATATGTTTAAAAAAATTTCTAAAACCGAATTTATTTTTGATGTTTTGGGAACTTTCGATGAGTTAGAAGTTTCCTTGGGCTTTCTTCACTCAGCCAGATTAGATGATGTGAGGAAAGTTGCAAAAGAAGTTCAGAAAGACTTATTTTCATTAGGATCAGTTATTTCATCAAATGAAAGAATATCAAAAGAGTCTGTTGAAAAGTGGGAAAACAGAATTAAAGAGTTAGAAGAGGTAATTGATTATTTTAATAATAAAAATGACCCTCTTGAGAGTTTTATTCTTCCAGGAGGATGTAGGGAGAGCAGCTTTTTACATTTATCACGCGTAACTTGCAGAAAACTTGAAAGAATGGTTTTTCAATATTTAAAAAAAGATAAGAATAAATTGTTTATTGGTAAATATTTAAACAGGCTGTCTGACCTCTTATTCGTAATGGCGAGATACTCAAATAAAAAGCTTGGCTTTAAGGATATAATCTGGAACAATAAAGAGTCGTGAAAAAGTATTATTTCTTCCTGTTTATCATATTTATGTCGTTGTTTGCTTTAATGGCAATATTATTTATTAACGCCAAAAAGACAGATGTTTATTTTAATGAACACACTGGTAGTGAGTTTTTAATAACCGAATAATTGGTTAATGGTCTAATTTAATGTAATATATTTTATTATGTCGTTTAAATTACCTGATAAAAAGCAAATACCAGAAATGGAAGATGAGATATTATCTTATTGGAAAAAAAACAATATTTTTAAGAAATCTGTAGAGAAAAATCCTGAAGATAATTTGTATGTTTTTTATGATGGTCCTCCTTTTATTTCAGGTCTTCCTCATTACGGACATTTACTTGTTTCAATAGCAAAAGATGTTATTCCTAGATTTTGGACTATGAAAGGAAAAAGAGTTGAGAGGGTTTGGGGTTGGGATGCTCATGGTTTAACTGTTGAAAATAGGGTACAGGAGGAGCTGGGAATTGAAAATAGAAGGGATATTGAAAGTTATGGATTAGAGAAATTTACTCAAGCTTGTTACGAATACACTTCAAGAATCTCAGCAGAATGGGAGTGGTATGTAGATAAAATCGGAAGATGGGTTGATTTCAAAAATGCCTATAGAACAACTGACCAAAAGTATATGGAAAGCGTTATGTGGGCTTTTAAACAAATTTATGAAAAGGGTTTGATTTATGAAGGTACCAGAACTTCATTATTTTGCCCTAC
>JAKLGS010000015.1 GCA_022710505.1 Patescibacteria group bacterium | reverse complement strand
ACAATAGGCTTCTGATCTTTTTGAAGATTAGTCTCATTCATAGGTTTCTGAACAGTTTTCTGAGGCTCCGGAACAACTTTGTCAACAATTCTGGATTTTATTGTTAAATCACTTTTTGGCTCCAGTACAGGTTTAGTTTCAATTGGTACCGTTTTATTAACTTCAGAATTTATATTTTCATTCTCATAATTTTTGATAGGTTTAAATTCCTGTTTAGTTTCCCCTAATTCATCAAATGTTGTGTACTTGTCCATCGGTTCAGGAGCTTTATAAGGTTTATACTCCATTCTAAGTTCCTCTTTCCTTGCCAAATCCAACTGTCCTTTTTTCTCTTCAAGTCGTCTTTCTTCTTTTAATTTTAAAACTTCCTCGGGATTTGTAGTTATAAGCTTATGTTCTGATTCCGAAGCCATAACCTTTATAGCTACGTGATTGGATCCAGCGAAAAACAGACCCTCCCCAACACCCGCTGATAGTAAAAATCTTTTCTCTCCTTCAGAAAGATAGAATGTTTCAACAACTTTATCTATGGCTGCGGGATGCTGTTTAAATAACATCTGAATAGATGAGTTTGTAACTACAGCTTTCCCATATTCAGATGTCAAAAAGTCATCTACATCCTGAGATATAGTAGTCAAACCTAAATAATATTTTCTGGCTCTTTTAGCTATACCGTATATAAATCTTGCACTATCGGGATTTTGCATTAAATACCAAGCCTCCTCTACTATCAATATTCTTTTCCTTAAATCCCTTCTAATAGTAGTCCAGACGAAATCCAATATCATATAAAAAGCAATTGGTCTTAATGCATCCTCAAGGTTCTTAGTTGAAAACACAGTCATACTACTTTCCAGATTTATATTTGACTGCGAATCAAAAATCCCTGCCATCGAACCTTTAATGAATTTCTCTAATCTATCAGCCATAGTTTTAGATTCAGGCTCACTACCACCCAATAAAACCTTGTATAAATCCTCCATTACAGGTGGTTCTTTACTACTTTGTGTATCAGGATCTGTGGTGATACCCTTCATTCTGTAAGTCTCAATTAAAGCTCGGTCGAGAATCGCCTCCTCGGTTGAATTTAGCTGACCCATCATTAATTTTAGTAAAGTTACCAAGGAAATAAGTTTCTGACCCAATTCGTTCTCCCCTTCAGTAGCAATTCCGGAAAGATCAAATGGGTTTATTTTATGTTTAGAATTAGCCGAAAAACCAATATAATTTCCGCCAACAACTTCGCAAAGATTATAGTACTCTTCTTCCGGATCAATTATCATCACGTGGGCACCAAATACTAAGTGTCTTAAAGCCTCCAATTTCACGAAGTAAGATTTTCCAGCACCGGATTTAGCAAATACAACTGAATTAGCGTTTTCCATCGAGAAACGGTCAAATATTACTAGTGATCCATTATGTTTATTTATTCCATACATTATCCCTTCTTCCATAGTTAAATCAGATGACGTAAAAGGAAACGTAGTTGCTAAACTTGTCGTATCCATATTTCTTGTAACCATCAATCTGTCTATCCCAGTAGGTATACAAGATCTAAATGCATCCTCCATTTGCAAGGCAGAAGTTTTTGATATCAACAATAAAGATGCAAGAAGAGATTCGAGCTTAGAACTAACATTATCTAACTCTTCTTTCTCGTATGCCGGAATAGTAATGTAAAAAGAAAATTGAAAATACTTTTCAACTCCCTTGACTAACTGTTCTTGTAAGGCAGTTGCATCCTCAAGCGCCGCCTCTACCACAGGGTCAGAAATTTTTCCCTTCTCCCTGTTAGTCATTGTTGTTGCTTCCAATTCAGTTATTTTTTTTCTTAAATCATCTAAAATTACTTTTGATTTTACCGGATAATAAAACATTGAAATCAAAAGAGTGTGATCAAAATTTATAACTGGGGAGAGCCAGTTTGCACCGACAAATCTCGGGTATCCGGAAACAAAAAAAGTTCTGTAATACATATCGCCGATTCTTATATCATTGAAGTCAACTTCAATAGCCGAAGGAGCGATTATATCTCTAACATTCATCATTCCTTCAGCCAATATTTCAGGTGGAGTTTTCTCCACCTCAGCCGTGTCGCCCGTGTTACTTACAGTTTTTTTTGTACTTTTTTTAAATAAATCAAAAATATTTAACGCCATATTCTATTCCTCTATGATTGCCGGGTTTACAATGGCAGTCTTATAATCATCTAAATTGGTTCTTATTCTCTGACCGTGAATATTACTTGGGTTATAGATATCAAAATAAAGTTCCACTAATTCTTGTGTGGTTAGTTGTTTGCATTTAATTCCTATTCTTCCAAATTCTCTAATTACATGGTCAATTCTAGGGCTAAGTTGGGTACGTCCGTCCTGCAATATTTTTTCTACATTAACAACACCAACTCTTTTATTTTGCATCCCAGATAGCTTTAACATCCAATCAAAAGCACCGCCTCCTTTTTGAGTTACAACTACGTTAGTTGTCGAAACTACAACATAAAATTTCTTATCTAAAACTTCATTAACCTTAATTACATCTTGAACAAATTTTCTGTATGACTCAGCCTGATGTTTTAGGAGGGGGTCTATTATTTTGGATTCTACTTTTCTAACTTTTTCTACGTATTTTGATATATCCAATTTTCTTGATCTGATGACTACTTGTAATGGAAATGTAATGGAATTTAATAGCATTGAAAAAGCCGCAATTATCGCGTCCTGTTCAATTTCTGAAAGCAGGTCAAAATTTACTGCAGTAGTTTGTATGACTGCACAAACTGTTCCGTTTTTTAATACAGCGAAATTATCCTTAATATCAAAGATGTCTAAATGATCTTGAGTTGTAGATATAATCTCTTGGGCAGACATATTTATTTTCCTATCACATCTAATGTAGGTATTACTTCTCCTTTTACTTCAATAGGAATTATAGCAAATGTTAAATTAGTTTTGTTAACCGGACTTACTTCCACGGTATAGGTTCCATTCTGAAGGGGCGTAGATACAACAAATTGACCCAGAGAATTAGTTTTCAATGCTCTAATAGTATCTCCCCTGCTATTCTTTACTATCAAAAGGGTATCACCTAAATTTTTTCCTTCTGCATCCCTTACAACACCTGTCAGAACATTGGGTGTGTCTGTCAAAACCGGAAGCTGCTTTTTAACCTTATTTAAAAACTCCTCACCTGTAGAAACCTTAACCTTTTCATCCAATTTCATTTGCAAGTCCTGAACTTGCTTTCTTAATTCGGAATAACTGGATGATATATCGCCTTTTTGAGATTCGAGTTTTTTAAGAAGGTTTTCTTGTACACTAGTTTCTACCGAAGAAGACTTGCCCATTTGTATTTGATCTTTCAATCTTTTAATTTCAACATTTAGTTCTTCATTTTGTTTTTTAAGTTTCTCAGCCATCTCCTCTGCTACCCTATCTACTGGAGATGTGGCAGGTTTTTGGACAGGGGTTTTTTTAATTACCACGCCCTCCTCCTGACTAATTTTTTGTAAAAGCTCCTCGAGTTTTCTGGCTTTTTCCTGAATATCGCTATCGATTGACTGCTCTACGGAAGTACTCAACACTCTCTCACCCCTGATTGGCAATACTATCTCACCTTCTGAAGGTACCAAATTAGTAAACTTTCTTCCTGAATGCATGTCAGGTGTAACTGAACTGTATGAATACATATCCAATTCGCTTGGTGGTTGAGAAATATTTCGCATACTAGTTTTTTCGGAAACACTCCCCCTTCTCATCCTTTGTCTGTTAACACCGGTATCAACAAATTTTGATTTTTGTAAAATCGGGGGAACCGGCGGTGTTTGCTCGGTTTTAAACTCTTCGCTTACCTTAGCTTCTTTTATAACTTCCTTACCAAAATCTTCAGTACTAGAAAATGCTTTATATTCCGAAGTTAACTTATCTGTTTCTTTATTAGGTTCTTCATTTTCTAAATTATATTTGGGCTCTGCATCCTCCGGAATAACAGGAACACCCGGGATATTTGGGATTTCCGGACCTACCGATACTTCAGGCTCGTCCACAAGTACTCCAACACCGCCAGTAAGTTCGGGGCTGTAAGTATCCTGATAAATTTGTTTTAGTTTCATAACATAGGATTTTTCAGGAATATCGAGGGGATCCTCGTCACTCTCATAAGATTTAAATTTTAAATACTCTTCAAGTTTTCTACGACTGGAAGTAGGAGCAAGTGTAATCATCTCGTGCTGAACAATAGCCAAGTTATCATACAAAAACGCCGTGGGTAATTGAGGCTCTTTCAACCATTTTCTTTGAGTAGGAGAATTAATTGATTTAAAAAAATTTACTATCCACTCGTCCAAACCCCTTTCTCCAACAGGAACAAAAGCTAAACCCAACGCAAGTAAACCAAAAAACAAGGCTGTGGGTACTCTAAATAGGCCCGGTATTCCTTTCAGACTTAGGTAAGAAGCTAAACCAAATACTAATAGATAAGAAAACTGACGCATCGTCAACTCACCTATAAGTTTAAACTCAACATCCATAATATTCTGAGGAACTGGATGTTGTCTATTGGATTGGGGCATGTAAGCTGAAGCCATTAAGGTAATTATATTGCTCAACAAAACATTAAGCAATAAAAATTTATTTAAAACTTATGTAGTACTCCATATCTTTTATCAGAATTCCCGAGGATTTTATTGATGTACCATCAACTTGTAAATTATTTGATAAGTTTTGAGTGACTGAACCAAAAGGAGGGTTAAAAATAAACGAGTAATTGTCTTTACCGGTTCCAGGCTGTTTTTGCCAATACAAACTATATGAGCTGCCTTCTTTTGTTATTGACGCTTTCTGGGGAAGATCGTAACTAATAACCAACCTAATTGATTCTTTTGGAAGCAACTTGAAACTAGTTTCAAAAGAAGAGTAAACACCAACCTTCGAAACTACTACATCCTTAAATATGTCCGTTTCCTCACCTGTATTATTAATTATTTTAGCCCCAGTCAGCTTAGAACCGTCTTTTACTAAAACTCTAACATAATCAGTATAAGGACCGCCGGGCCAAGCATCGTTTTCAGCATTATTTTTATAATCCAAATACAAATTTGCTCTTAATAAACCATCTCTGGTCATAGAATTAATTTCGTAGGTCATTTTATTTTCGACGTAATAATTAGATTTGGTACCCCCGAGGTTCGCATTAACCACATATAGATAATCCCCTTCGGTATCGACTAAACTACCATCCCACTTATTTCCAGACAACAGAGAATTTATTTGATTATTATTAAGAGAAATCTGAAGGTGTCTCTCTTCAAGCGACCTCCCCAGCTCTGTTACAAGTTTAGGAAAATCCTCTTTTTTCAAAGAAAATATTTTTTCAAGAAGCTTCCCTCCAAGAATTGTCAAAAAGGATTTTTTATCTGTCGAACCCTCTTTATAATCAAACCCACTATAATATTGAGCTCTTTCGTCAAGATTTTCTGAATTAATATCTTCGTTATACGAGGCTAAAAATACCGGCCCTGTTACTCTAAGAAGACTCTCGACAAACTTCAAATCAACAGCTATGTAACCATCTACACTTTCACCTGTTATTTTAAAGTAAATATCATCAAAAACCTTGGCTGATTTGGTAAAGTCGGGATCCCAATTGGAATTTCTTAGATATAGTACTTCCTCATCAAGATAATTTTTAATCGGGTCTGGAGGGGTAGTTTTAATATTTCTAACATCAATCTGACCATCGGGGTTATATATATCATCAATAAGTATATTTTTAATCTTTCCCGAATCAATACTCACTGTAGCGTAAGAACCGATAAATCCACCGGTTGGTCTTATTTCGTTGGAATTCTGAAACCAAATAATGTATTTTTTTTCACCTTCCATACCTAAAAGTTGTGGAAGCCCGCTCATAACAACAGATGCGGAATCTGCAAATTCTTGAGACTGGCTGAGTACTCCTCGATACTCATCAAGATAATTTTTGTATTTTTCAGGAATTAGAGAGTTATCAATACCAACTAAATCAGCTTCAGCCATCCTAATATAATCTCTAGCTCCAACAATCCCAATCTTTGCCCTATCAAACAGAGTAGCGTCCAAAGTCAATGTACTTCCCGGCTTCAACGTCTCCAACATAGATTCCACAGGTTTCAAAGCATCTGAACCGAGATTACCTGCTTTTGAAAAAAACATTAACGAGCTTAAAAGCTTGTCATAAGTTATATAATTTTCATCCTTACCGATAATCTTAAATACCCATCTAATTCTCTTTAGTGAGGATTTTCCGTTCTTAAAACCGTTATATGCAGAGAGGGTATCTGAGCTTAAATTAGCAGAGTCCAGAGACATAATATTTTGTTTTACTTTATTTAAAGAGGAGTAACCTTTTTTGATATTAATATAAGTGCTCAAAGAGGGAACTCCGATAAAAACCAAAAGCGCCGAGATTACAATACCCAATATAGCGTTAAAATAACCTAGGTCGGTTCTAACCTTATTACTAAAATCCTTTATATTTGATTTTTTTGAAGACTTATTAAATAAAGAAAATTTAAATTTATTTTTTATTTTTTTCTCAGGCAAAGCATTGTTTGGTTCAATTTGATTTTCGGCAGTCTCTTTAAAAGTATTATTAAAAAATCTTTCGGACTCATCATTTTTAGGAAGGTTTGATATTTTAACTCCCTGTAAAGAAACTATGCTTTCAGGCACTGACTCAACTTTTTTAAGTTTTTGCTCTAAATATTTTGCCGGCTTAAAAGCATTTGTATTCGGAGAATAGTCAAAAAACTCCAGTGTTTTCATTACACCCTCTTTTAGTTGAACCTTAGGCTTCCATCCAATAGATTTAACATTAAAACTCTCGGGTATACTCAACGGCTCTCTTATTTCAGACAAACCCTTTTTAAATTGTATTGAAAGCTTAGAATCCGCCAGGCTTCTTACTAGATAGGCGGTTTCCAAAGATGAAACGGGGTTTTCAGGTACAAGTGAGTAAATATCTCCTGAAGTACCCTCGCTAAACTGAGCCTTAACTAACCCTGAAATCACATCAGAGATATACAAATAAAATTCTTTTTCCTCGCCTTCACCGTAAATATCAATTGAGGAGCCATCTAATACATTTTTAATATAACCACCTAAAAAACCACTCGAAGAAAGGTCCATTCTTGGACCGTAAACTTCCGGTAGTCTTACAATACGGGCATCTAAATTATGTCTTTTGAAATACTCCCAAACTACGGCTTCAGCAAATCTTTTTGCCTCGAGCAAACTAAACCTATTTTCCTCACCGCCGGAAGAACCGAAATATTTTCCAAGATCGACTTGGGACAACCTTCCTTGATAAATATCTATCGTGGAAGCAAGTAAAAATTTAGCAGAAGATTTTTTTGCTAGATCTAGAAGATTTTTTGTTCCTAAAGAATTGGTAAAAAGAGATTCCAGATTTAAATAATCCTTACTATAAAAGTATTCCTCCAATCCGGCCAAATGAAAAATATAGTCAACACTTTGAATCTCCGAAGGAATACCTTCATTTATATCAACATCATAAAGAGCAAAATTTTTATCTGATAACAAATGCTTTACGTGTATATCCTTACCGGTTTTAAAATTATCTAAAACAACTACCCTGGACTTGTTTTGAAGAAGATATTCTGCTAAGTGAGATCCAATAAAACCCGCACCTCCGGATATCAACACCGTGGGAATGAGAGAAGATTTAGTTATAGTTTGTTGTTTTGGCATCTGGGCAGTAATGTTTTAAATTTTAATAAATTTACTAAAGTATACATAATTTAATACTTAACTTCATCACTTTTTTGCGGTTTATCGCTTATTTTATTAACCTTTTTGCTGGTATAATTAGACATATGGAATTTAGAGAAATATTTAAAAAAATAAGGAAAAACCGACAAGTACTAGCTTTATGTGCTTTAATCGGGTTAATAACAGGTATTCTTATTCATTTCCTACCCTCTAATTACACTGCTTCAGGTTCTTTTTATATAACGAGAAAAGAAGATAATTCTGAGTCATTTTTTACATATGAGGGTTACTACTCTCAACAGACAGCGTCAACGTATACTAACTCAGTAGTGGCCCTAGCAGAAAGCGAAGATGTTAAAAAGCAAGTTTTAAATAAATTAGATTTACCAGAGGACGGTTACAATATAAGAAAAATTAGTAAATCGATGTCTGTAAAAAAAACCGGTCCTCAAATAATCAATATTGCTTTCAAAGACAAGGATTTAAACAAGTCTAAAACAATTTGGGAAACTATAGCAGACACACTAATTGATACTTCTAAGGAAATAAATCGTGATGGAGATGGGAAACTTGCTGTCGTAAAAATCTCTGAAGAACCTTTCGTTAAACAATTTTACAAACCTCTCTTTATTACAATTTTTGCGGGAATTTTTGTTGGTTTTTCTTTGGGTATTTTCATAATCAGCCTCAAAGAATATTTTAAGGACTAATTATATGAAATTATTTATTCACACAGACGGGGGAGCGAGAGGTAATCCCGGGCCAGGAGCGGTAGGAGTAGTAGTGTTGGATGAAAAAAAGAAAGTTATTAAAGAGATTGGGAAATTTATTGGTAAATCAACAAATAACGAGGCTGAATATAAAGCTGTTTTAGAAGGGTTGAAAGCGGCAAAAGATTTAAAAGGAAGTGAGATTGTTTTTTATATAGATAGCCTGCTCGTGGTCAGCCAGCTTAATGGAAAATTCAAAGTAAAAGAACCACGAATGAAAACTTTCTTTAACGAAGCAAAAATGATTGAGAAAGGTTTTGAATCAGTTAAATATAACCATGTTCCCAGAGAGAAGAATTATATAGCCGACAAAATAGTGAACGAAGTACTTGATACAATTTAAATTAAAATGAAGAAAAACAGCATTAATCCTTGTAAGATTTCCGTAATTAAAACTCTCTCGTACAGTAGTTTTTTCGGATTTCCTTTAAGTATCGATGAGATTATCAAAAATTTAATTTCGCAAAATAATTTTTCAGATAAATTAATTAAAAAAAACTTAGAAGAACTTGTAAATGCAAAGATTGTAAGAAAAACAAAAGGAAGATACATAATTTCCGGAGTTAAAAATATAGATCGAGAAAAAAGGTTAAAAAATACTTCTGAAATTATTGAAAAAAATAAATCTTATTTGAAAATATTGTCTAGAATCCCATGGATAAAAATGATTGCTCTGACAGGATCTGTTGCTAACCAAAACAGTGATAAAAAGGCAGACATAGATTTGTTGTTTATTACCGAAAGTAATAGATTATGGATATGTAGAGGGTTGGTTTTTATAGTTCTTAAAATAGTTGGGCAGCTTCCTTCAGACAAGAGTAAAAGAGATATCTGCCCCAACATTTTCATAGAAGAAGGTAATATGGGCTGGCCTAAAAAGAAAAGAAATCTTTATGTAGCTCAAAACATAATATCGATGAAACCTTATTTATGGAGAGACGAGATATATTTAAATTTCATCAATGCAAATAGGTGGGTAGGTAAATATTACCCAAATTTTATAATCGATTTTTCAAAAGATGTTAAAAAGAAAAAGTTAAGGAAAAATTTTATTATGAATTTCATCGAATCTTTGGCAATGAAAGTGCAAATACTGCACATGAAAAAAGATATTACCACTGAAACTGTAAACAAGAAGTTAATACATTTTAATAAAAATGATTCAAGTAAGAGGATTTTGTCTGGATATAAAAAAATATACAAAGACACATTAAAAAAATTAGAGAAGGATTTGGAAAAAAGAGATAAAATCAAAAATCCGCAAATTGAAGTTGGAAGTAAAGATATTACCAGAAAAAGGAAAGATACCAAAAAAATAACAAAACAAATTAAACAAACAGAATCAAAGGGGGAAAAATAAATAAATGGGAAAAAAGGGGAGGGGGCTTCGCCCCCTCCCCTTTTTTTGCCTTTTTGGTAATTACAAAATTTTTAGTAATCTTCGGGCATTTGCATCGGAGCTTTTTCATCTTTTTTAGGTAACTCTGTAACCAGGCATTCTGTTGTTATTATCATAGTTGCCGCAGATACTGCATTCTGCAAGGCACTTCTGGTGACCTTAGCGGGATCAATAATTCCTGATTCAACCATATCGACATAATCCATTTTTAACACGTCGTAACCAATGTTTTCATTGTTTTCTTCTTTTGCCCTTCTTTCAATTTCAGCCATGACTTTTCCATCATCTCCTCCAGTATTTTTAACAATCATTCTTATTGGTTGCTCCAATGCTTTTTCAAGAATACTTACTCCCACTTGCTCGTCACCTTCAAAATGCAAATCTTTTAAGACTTTTCTTGCTCTTAAAAAGGCTATTCCGCCTCCGGGCACTATACCCTCTTCCACAGCTGCTTTGGTAGCATTAACTGCATCCTCAACCCTTAGCTTTAGTTCTTTTAACTCAGCTTCTGTAGCGGCTCCGACCTTAACTACTGCCACCCCGCCACTAAGTTTAGCTAATCTTTCCTGAAGTTTTTCTTTTTCGTAAGTTGATGTTTCATTTTCAATTTGGGTTTGAATCATCTTTACTCTATCTTTTATTTCTGCTTCGTTGCCCTTACCTCCAACTACAGTGGTGCTATCCTTGTCTGATATAACTCGGTCAGCTCTTCCCAAATCTTCTACAGTAGCTCCACTAATCTTTTTGCCCATTTCTTCGCTTATCAAAGTAGCTCCGGTAAGAATTGAAATATCCTCAAGTAAAGCTTTTCTGTTATCTCCAAAACCGGGTGCTTTAATAGCCAAAACATTTAATACACCTCTTAATTTATTGACCACCAATGTAGCTAAAGCTTCCCCATCAACATCATCAGATATGATTACCAAATCTTTAGACACCTTCATCAAACTTTCTAACAAAGGCAGCATATCCTGCATATTGGAAATTTTGGCATCAGTTAATAAAATGTAAGGATTTTCCAAAACAGATTCCATTTTTTCAGGATTAGTAACAAAATAGGGTGAAAGATATCCTTTATCGAACTGCATTCCTTCTTTGTATTCCAATTCGATGTTGGAACCTTTTGATTCATCTACCGTAATAACTCCTGCTTCACCGACTTTTTCCATTGCTTCGGCAATCAATTCTCCAACTTCTTTGTTTTGGGCTGAAATAGTAGCAACTTGGATTTTTTCTTCTTTGCTGGAAATCTTTTTGGCAAATTTAGCAATTTCTTCTACTAAAGCCTTGGTAGCTTTTTCCAAACCACCTCTTAATACCATAGCATTAGTACCTGCTGAAATATTTTTCAAACCTTCATTAACAACGGCTCTGGCAAGCACTACGGCTGTTGTGGTTCCATCTCCTGCTAAATCATTAGTTTTAGATGCAGCTTCCTTTACAATCTGTGCCCCCATATTTTCAAATTTATCTTCTAGATCAATTTCTTTGGCAATTGTCACTCCGTCATTTACAACTTGAGGTGTCCCCCAGCTTTTATCTAGGGCTACATTACCACCTTTCGGACCCAAGGTTGTCACTACAGCTTTTGCAAGTTTTTCAACACCTTTTTTTAATTTTTCTCTAGCATTCTCTCCGTAAATAATATCTTTTGCTGACATAATAATTTCTCCTTTAAATTAATTAACCTTCAATTATTGCTATAACATCCTCTTCTTTTACTAATAGAAGATCTTTTCCCTCGGCTTTTATTTCAGTACCGCCCCATTTTTTATACATGATGACAGAACCAACTGTAACTTGTACCGGCGTAACATTCCCTTTTTCGTCTTTTTTTCCCGGACCTACGGCCAAAACCTTACCTTCGGAAGGTTTGTCTTTAGCGGTATCAGGAACAACAATTCCGGATGGGAGAACTGTCTCTTTTTCGAGAGGCTCTATAAGTAAATAATCTGATAAAGGCTTTATTTTTTCTATACTGGTCATAAAAAATACCTCCTGTTTTAAATATGAATTACGTAAGTTAGTAAATCAAACAAATATATAACACTTTCGAGTGGGTTAATTCAACCCCTGCAATTAACTCTTAAACCTTGCGTAAATTCTCATTTTTCCCTCGCCTATTTTATCTTGTTTATAAATTTCTATGTGGCCGATATCCTTTGTGTTTTTAACATGGGGACCTCCACAAAACTCTTTGCTAAAACTAGATTCTAAACTATCACCGATAAAATAAACCTTAACTTGATCGGGATATTTTTCACCTTCAAGATGAGTTGCTCCGCAACTTACGGCATCTTCGTGCGAGCAAACAAGAAAATTTACAGGAAGTTCTTTATCTACTACATCATTCACAATATTTTGAACTCTTTCGATTTCTTCTTGTGTTAATTTTGAATTGTTTGGAAAGTCAAACCTTAATCTTTCGGGAGTGATGTTACTTCCAATTTGTTTAACGTGATCTCCCAAAACCTCTCTCAATGCTTTATTCAAAAGGTGGGTAGCAGTGTGATATCTGACAACATCGTCACTGTTGTCGGAAAGACCTCCCTTAAACTTTTTTTCAGCACCCTTTCTGGAAACATTTTGGTGGGTTGAAATTAGTCTCCCAACGTCTTCACAAATTTTCTCGGACAAACTTCCTTCAATGTTCTTTTTTTCTTTCATATCTTCAACAAACATCTCCATTGGATAACCTTGGGATTGATACAGATCAAATGATATTTTTGCAGCTCTTAAAACTTCAATACCTGCTACATTAACAATCTCATTTACATCCGATATTTTTTCAATTTCTCTGAATGATTCTTGCTGACCATCGTTCAATATTTTATTAAACTTTTCTTCCTCGAGACCTAAGTATTTTTCTATAAAATTCTGATTTTCTGTAAGCTCGGAATAATCATTGGAATATTGATCAATTATGATTTTTGACAAAGATACAAGAAAAGGTTCGTTAATTCCTATCTTTTTTGCTTTTCTTATCGATCTTCTTATAAGCTTTCTTAAAACATATCCCTGATCAACATTTGAAGGTGTAATACATCGCTGATCTCCTAATAAAAATGTAGAAGCTCTAACATGGTCACAAATTATTCTTTTTGAAATCTCATCATCAGAAGATGATAGTTCACTGACTTTTTCATAAATTTCCAAAAAAGCATCTGTTTCGTAAACACTTTTTTTACCATTTAGAACTGCAATGGTTCTTTCCACACCCATTCCGGTATCAACATTTTTTTGTTTTAGCGGGATATATTTTCCTTCGGATGTTTTTTCATATTGCATGAAAACATTGTTCCAAATCTCCACCCAGTCATTGCAGTTCTCAGCTGAATCTAAATTATTAGGTTCTCCTCCCCCAGTCCAATAAAAAATTTCTGTATCAGGACCACAAGGCCCCGAACTACCTACCGGCCCCCACCAATTATCTATTTTCCCAAGAAAGAATATTCTATTTTCTGGTATACCAACAGATTTCCAAATTTCTGCAGACTCTTCGTCCCTTGGCGCATTATCATCTCCTGCAAAACAGGTCACCGCGAGCTTTTCAACAGGTATTCTAAGTTCCTTTGTTAAGAATTCGAAACTCCATGAGATAGATTCTTTCTTCCAATAATCACCTAAAGACCAATTACCAAGCATTTCAAAAAAGGTAACGTGAGTATCATCCCCAACCTCATCAATATCGTCGGTTCTTAAACATTTTTGAACGTTAACAAGTCTATTTCCTAAAGGGTGTTTCTCTCCTAAAAGATATGGAACTAACGGGTGCATACCGGCTGTGGTAAAAAGAACCGTCGGATCGTTTTCAGGAATAAGAGAAGCGGAGGGAATTAATGAATGCCCCCTCTCTTGGAAGAACTTTATAAATTTTTCTTTTAGTTCATTTGTAGTCATTTTTAAGCCTTTTAAAAGGAAATCTCGATGTTGATATTTTACCACCATCGTGATAATTTAGGTACATATGGCAGTATCTACAATAAGCAATGACGAGAAACCACTTTCAACCGCCCTACTGTATTTTTTAGGAATTGTAGGTGTGGCTTTAGTAGTATTTTTTGGTGGTGAATTAATTAGAAATCTTACCGGAATAGGAAATAGATCTGCGTTAGAAGTAAGAGTAGCAAGCGGTGAGGCCCAAGTACTTATAAATAACGAGGTTGTAGGAAACACTCCTTTTGAATCTAAGGACATAAAGCCCGGAACAAATGTAATAGCAATTAGAAGCGACACAAGACAATATCAGACTGAAATAAAATTTTTACCTTCCAAAAAAGACACCATATATACTGTGGGAATAGAAAGAGATTTGGGAATATCAGATTTATTCTCATCAGGAAGAGAACTTTGGTTTGATAAAGACGGTTCTGATAATACCCTTAGAATTGTTTCTGAACCTTCCGGAGCTGATGTCTATGTTGATGGGTCAAAGATAGGAACTACTCCTTTTTCTTCCGCAGCTATAACAAGCGGTGACTATAACTTAAAAGTCGCGCTTGCCGGGTATGAATCAAATGAAACAAACATAAATATACAGAGAGGTTATACCTTAAACGTTTCGGTTAAACTTTTCCCCTTCCC
>JAKLGS010000014.1 GCA_022710505.1 Patescibacteria group bacterium | reverse complement strand
TTCAAAATTTCTAAAGAATATTATTCGTTAAGGAGTAATCAGTGTACCTACTTTTTCACCTTTGATAACACGCTTAACATTTTTAAAATCTCTGACATCAAAAACTACCAAAGGAATATTTTGAGATTGGCATAATGCGAATGCAGTAGAATCCATGACCATTAAACCTTTCACTAAAGCATCTTGAAATGTGAGGTGTGTGAACTTTTTTGCATTTGAATTTTGATTCGGGTCGCAGTCATAAACCCCGTCTACGTTTGTACCTTTAAGAAGAATATCTGCGTTTATTTCTGCAGCTTTGAGTGCGGCAGCCGAGTCTGTTGTGAAAAAAGGACTCCCCGTTCCTCCGGCTAATATCAGTACATATCCTTTTTCCATGTGATGAATAGCTCTTAAACGTATAAAAGGTTCACATGCTTGATCTAGTCTTAAAGATGACATTACTCGTGATTGAACCCCAAGAGCGTTTAATTCTTGCTGAAGTGCTAAAGCGTTCATGATTGTTCCCAACATACCTATATAATCCATTTGAGCTGGGTCTACAGTTCCCTCACGATAATTTCTTCCTCTAAACAAGTTACCTCCGCCGTTAACAATCGCAAGTTGAATGCCTGTTTCGTCTATGAGATTTTTGATATTGGATGCAATTTTTCCAATAGCTTTGAAATCCAAACCAACTTTTTTCTGTCCTCCAAAAACTTCTCCACTTATTTTTAACAATACGCGTTTATATTCCGCCATTGTTGATTATTATATCTTTTTAATGTTTAAGTTGAAAGATACATTCAAAAACGTAGTAGTTTACAATCTGATACGTATTGTTGAAAGGGCGTTTGTGAAGGTGTGGGGATTAGTTATCTAGGTTCAGTAAACCTTCAAAATCGTTGTACAAATCTTTAATGTAAGAATTAACTTCAGGTATCTGTTCGATAACATTCACGTTATTAATTATCTCTTCAGCCACATTTTCAGGTAAGTTAATCTTTACAACAAAGTTACGAATACTTTCCTCATTGGGTTTGTTTGCAAAATAGTTCTTTAGTAAATTGTGCCATTGAGTAACAGTTTCTTCCCCCGCGCCCGATTCAATTTCATCTTGTAATATATTGTCTAAATAATTTTGGTAAACAGGCCAGTCAGATATTTTCTCGTAAAGAATTTTATCCTCAACAAATTTTATTGATTGAGTAAGGTATTTAGATTCCGGACAGAATGAATAGATATTTCTTGAAAGTAAAAAGTCTTCTCTGACTTTATCTACTAAAGCGTGAAACTTCATTCCTGAAATGAAAGAATTTTTATCGTTTATATCTTCTAAGTTATTTACACTAAGATGAGTTTTCTCTCTATCTATTGTCCCTAGGTATCTTATATCTGAGAAACTAGTTCCGATTATAAATTCCTTTTTATCGTAATTGTGAAATTTATTGTTAAATATTTTTTCTGTTAGAGCTATGTGAGTTATTGGGGCTGCCATAACTTAATTGTATCAAAAGTTCTAGGCTTCTCTGGGTATAGTAAAAATAAGGTTGTTATATCGATAAAAAAATGTGGTGGGCCATTTGTAAGGATGTGAGAAATTCTGTAGTGTTGCTAGTGTAAAATTATATTATGAGAATTGAGTTCAAAATAGATCCGCACTACGATTACGAAATGACGATACAAATGTTACGTGGTAAGGATTGGGAATATAGAGCTAAAAAGATGAGTTTGGATATGGATTTGGTTCGGAGAATAAATACTTGCGAAGGAAAAGAACTTAAACAGGCGAGGGAAGAGTTAGAAAATCTTGTTACCAATTTATATAAAGATCTTGGTTTTGCAATTGAAAAAGCTAAGGACACTTATCAAAAATCTTGGGATTCGATCATTGATGAGTTTTCAAGTACCGTAGAGGAGATAACTGTTCCTTGGTTTTACGATAAATATATTGTTAACGTTACCCACTTTAACAGAGGTTTAAGTAATTGGGATGGGAATGTAGTTGGTAGATGGTGGAGAGAAGATGCGGACAAACAAAGACGAATTACAGCTCACGAAGTACTTCTTGCCCATTTTTATTCGATACATAGAAAACTTTATGCAAACAGTGGTTTAGACAAGGAACAAATATGGGCTCTCTCTGAGATATTCGCCTTTGCTCTGACAGGGTTAGAACCTAGTATAAGTAAATTTTGGCCTTGGGATACAAAAGGTTATTATACAGATCATAATTACCCACAGATTGTAGATTTGCAAAATGCATTAAAAGAACCTTACCTAAATAGAAAATCTTTTGATGAATATGTTACTAAAGGTATTGAGTTAGCCAAAGAATTATTTCCAATCTCTAGACACTAGATTACCTTGCTGTGACAACAAATACAATGTTTTTGGTGAGCGAGAGAGGACTCGGTCACACGTCTTAAGACACACTAGTTCATAAATTCATAAGTGTCTCTAAAGCTCGCGACCCCGTCTCCTTCGCTATGCTCAGTCCGACATTCTCGTCCTCTCTCATAATAAAAGTTCCCGCTAACCTTTCATAAATTCAAGGCTAACGGGAACTTTCATGGTGGGCCATTTGTGAGGATGTGAGAACTACTTTACCACGTATGCTGTTGGCGAACCGATGTTTGCTGTTTTAATTTTAGTTAGTTAAAAAAAATTCAAAATTTTAAACAATTTTAATTTTATGGAAATATTTATTATTCGTTAACTCTTTTCGTAGGATTTCTGTGTCTTTTAATTTTAGATTTTCTACAACAATTCTAAGATAAAAATGAACATTGTTTTTATCTTTATTAAAAACAATACGAACAATATTTCCTCCACTCTTATTGACTGACTTAGTAATAATATTTAAAAGTCCTGGTTTGTCTATTCCTGCAGTTTCTATTGTAGTTCGTTTCTGTCTGTTTTTTGTTACACCATATTCATTTAGCAAATCGTCTAGCCTTTCAATATCTAAATACCCTTTTGATATTTTGTAATAAATCTCTCCAGCATTCTCGCAACCTAGCGAATAACAAATACCGTGCACATCTGTCCCAATGTCCTCTAAGTCCAATATTCCTCTTGGAGATACCCTGTCTTCAATTATTTTTTTACCTAACTCGATAGAGTTTTTCTTTTCGTTGTCTATTATTTTACTTTCTAAATATTCGTGGGTTTTTCTCAAACAAATTTTTTCTAGTTTAATATCCTCCTTAGTGTTTCTTTCGCCTGTTATAACCTCTACTGTATCTGCATTTTTTAGTATGTAGCCTAGATCCTTTTTCTCTCCGTTTATTATCACACCCACCGAGTTATCGCCTAATTTTTGATTTACTACATAAGCAAAATCTATTGCTCTAGCTTTTTCAGGAAGGAACAATAAATCTTGTGAGGGTGTGAATATTAATTTTAGGTTGTAGTTGTTGTTTTTGATTCCTTTTTGTAGATTGAAAACATATCCCCAGTTATTAAAACTTTCCATATCTTTCTTTGCTATAGCAATTTCTATCGAACCGAAGTCAGTTTCAATGGTTGTTTGTAAAGCTTCATATCCGTTAATTCTTTTATTTGCGCCTATGAATTCATCAAATCTATTGAAATCTACTTTACCGCCATATACATTATGTATCGCATATATGGCTTCATAACACTGCTCAATTGATTTTACTGCAACCCTGTAACTTATGACGTCATTAATTTTTTTATAATCTTCACTTGAAGCTAAACCTTTAACAGCGTTAGACTTTAATTTTTGGTAGGTACTGTAATAACCTCCAATTTTAGTTTCGACATTAGCTTTTATTTTAGTTTTTTCTAGAGCGTTTCTTATTGTTTTGAGGTTTTTTTCTATCTCAGTGCTAGATAGTCTTTTATCACAATCAATAGAAGTTTTTACTTTTGAAAAATTATCAAAATTGAGATATTGAAAAGAAAGGTCTTCAATTTTTGTCTTGACCACCCACATACCAAGAGATTCTGCAAGTTTTGCGTATATTTCTAAACTTTCTTTAGCTTTTTTCTTTCGGTTTGAGTTTGGTAAGTATTGAAGTGTACTAAGGTTGTGATATCTATCAGCTAGTTTTAATACTGAAACCTTTGGGTCAACGTAAGAGGTGCCTACTATCTTTTTTAAAGTTTTAAAATCCTGTCCCTCTTTTACCCCTAACCTGATTTTTGTTACCGAGTCTACTAGAAATGCAACCTCTTCTCCAAAGTATTTTGAAATTTCTTCAATCTTTAAATTTGTGTCCTCTAGTGTATCGTGTAGCAGAGCTGCAATTAATAAGTTTGTGTCGTTTACACCCCATTCCCCTAATATGTTATAAACTGCTATGCAGTGTTCGATGTACGGTTCTCCAGATTTTCTGTATAGGTTTTTGTGTTTTTCCTGAGCGATTTTCAAAGCTGCCAAAATTTTCCTGTCAGAGGTTTTCAGATTTTTTTTATATTGTGTTTCAAAATTTTCCGTTAGCATTATCGGTAATAATATAGCTAAATAGGTTTTATTACAACGGAGGGGGTTTTTAAAATTCTGCAGAATATAAATTATCCAATTCCCTCCATTTTATTGTTTAGATTTTCAGATTTAAAGTATTGGAGGATTAGTAAATTATTAAATTTTGAGGTTTGATGATTTCCTGTCTAAATAACAGATAGCTGGTGGGAAGAGTGGGATTCGAACCCACGAAGGCATAAGCCAGCAGTTTTACAGACTGCTCCATTTGTCCACTTTGGTATCTTCCCAAGAATAACTCTAATGCAATAACATTATAACAAAAAAAATACCGAAGCGAGCTGTTTTAGAAATGAGTCAAGAAAAATAAAAAGATAACTTTTTATGTCTCTTGTCACTTCATAAAATAAGCTTGAACTTCGGTATATTGTAATGGGGTGAGTGAGATTCGAACCCACGAAGGCATAAGCCAGCAGTTTTACAGACTGCTCCATTTATCCACTTTGGTATCACCCCGGTCACTAGCTTGTAGAACACTATAGCATATTTTGAGTGTTTGTCCACTCTAGCCTGTGTCCTTCTAACGACCTGTTTCTGCCTTGATTTTTGCAATTTTATCTTTGTACTTTAAGAAACTGAAGCTGCTGCTGTCAGGAATTCCTGAAATTTTCAACCCAGCTTGTGCTCGTTCTATCTCGGCCAACATTATCTCGCTGGTTTTTATAGCTAAACCTACGTTGTAGATGTAGCTTCCACGAAGACCGTGAATCTCAGCCTCTTTTTTGTTCAGACTTACATGAGGCATTTGGATTAATTCTTCACGTAGACTTTGTGAATAAATTAATCTTCCAATTGTAAAGGCTGCAATCTCAATTTCTTCCTCAACTGTTTTTTGAGTTGAGACTGGACGAAATTCTACAATCGCTTTGTCTTTAATAAATTTTATTCGGGCATCACGCCAGAACAAACCTATTCCAATTTGCAAAGCATGTGCTTCGTCTTCAAGAATAAACGGATAAGAAGACACCTCCTTCATGTAATCCTCGATGCTGTTAAAGTAGTTGTTCGGTAAACCTACTCTTAGAGATTTTCCTTCGGCAATGTCTTGTTCCGACCTGGTGTCGTGCGACCGTTTCCATGCCTCAAACCTTACATCTTCCCATCCAGTATCAACCCCGCCAAGAAATCTTGCATTTCCGGAAAGTGCTACAGAAAGTGGGCTGATCATGTAGAGTCTGTTTAGCTTATCGACAGCGTCTTCAAGACCATTACACTGAACTGAGAACTGGAAGGCGTTAAGGATACCTACAATTGCGGCATCTAATACGTTAACACCATTGATTGTTTCTTCAATCTTGCGCGTCTTGTTCAAGTTGTGAAAGGTAGGTACCTTTGTGTACTTAGGTGTTTTAGTCCTTTGTATGTTTTGCGTATCTGCCCAAGGAATTGTTCCGTATCTTCCAACTTTGCAGCCGTGCTTTTCTACAACAACCCAGAGTTGTTTTTCTAAGTCTCTTAGCTGTGCGAGCCATCCCGAGAATCCGACCTTGGTTAGATCAACAGGCGCTGGGTGAACCTCAATGCATGAAGCACCGAGTTCCGGTCCAAAATCGTCACCAAGTTTAGCAAGCATTTCGTTTTTTTCTTCATCTGTAATAAGCTCACTTTTACCTTCAACCTCACGGTAGATAAAAAGTTCTTGCTCTGCTCCTACCATGGTAATGGTAGGTGTTGGGAAGCCTTTTGGCACTTTGCTAATTTGCTCTTTTGACATTTTGTTAAATGCACTAAGCATGTCCATTTCCTTACTCCTCTCGTTTCACGTACTAATAATTATTTATTTTTCAAGGTTCCACAAACCTGACTTACTTTCTCTTTAACTTACCGACTGTAAATAACCTTCCGCCGGTAGTAACAAACTGCCTATCCTTCAAAACCATAAGTACCCCACTTTCATGAGATTTAATTTGCGTCTTTTTGAAAGACGTAATATCAATCACCCCTCCTACTACCTCTCCCTTCTTTATTTTATCCATTAGCTTTTTGTGAGTAACAAAAATTCCTGAAACATTGGAATTAAATTCTTTATTCTCTACAAATAACAACTCCCTGCTTTCTTTAGCATGCGAAACATTAGTTATTTTTAAGTTATTTAAAATCTTTATTGTTCCGTCAACAGCTCTTTCTATCTGCTCATCACTTACATTGTGTAGCTGAGGAAGCTCTACAGCAATATTCGGGATACCTTCAAAAGAAAGTTTAGGACCCAACGCCGTGACGAATTTAAGCTCGTCCCTGGATTTTATGTTTAATTCCCAAACAATATCCGGATCAAACAACTTGATAAATTCTAATGTTTTTTTCTTGGTTTCATTGGATCCGCAGTTCATAAAGATATTTGTAACAACAGTCGGGTCTTCAAAAGTGTGAAAATCTAAAACTGCATCCATGTCTTTGGCAATCTCAAAAATTTCGGCTGCAATTCTATCTGTTGGTTCTTTTGTCTTATCCCCCGGAAATTTTCTGTTAAGGTCGTACAAGTCCAAAGGATTTATTCTAATATTTAAAGCTTGGGCTAAAGCGTTCGCAGAAGGAATTATCCATAACTCCCCCTGAATATCTTTAATCTTTTCCAAAACATTGTTTATAACAAGAAGTCCCGTGTACTCATCACCGTGAATCCCGCACACAATAAGCGCTTTTTTTCCACGCTTGCTGCCTGTAAATTTTAATACAGGAATTTCTATACTCACTGCCCCTGCTTGTCCAATTTTTATTTTAGTTATAGTTTTTTTCATAATTATTTTAACTTTCTTGCAAAAAAAAGCCCTTAGGTTTTTACCAGATTTATCTGATAAACACCTAAGGACGTTAATACGTGGTACCACCTTAGTTTTCTCAATCGTTACCGATTGGGACTTTACAACTGCTCCGCGGATGCGACACAGTCTTTCGCTTTAACGGGCGAATCTCGTTCCTGATTTAGTCAAGACAGCTCCGGAAATGTATTTCGACTTTTCGTTATGCGCTAGGTTTGCACCAACCACCTAGTCTCTGTTGTCACTAACTTATGTCTACTAAAGTTTCCATCAAAGCTTTATGTAGAGGAGTATAGCTAAATTAACACAATATGTCAAACTATTTATTACTAGTTTTACAATCTAGGAATCAATAAAAAACCGGAAGAAATTTTTACTTTCTTCCGGAATGGAAAACTTATCAATCAGTTTTATTGTGTATGTATCTTGTGGTCTTCGATGTTTTTGAAGATAAAGAATAGTACCAGCCCTGCCGCAAGAACCACCAGTGAAATTATCTGATTGGTAGTGATAGCAAAAGGCTGTTCGTTTTTACTTACTAGATTTGTTATGATCATAGTAACAAGCACAGAGATGGGTACAACACCTTGCGCTGCAAGCCAAATTGGCTCGGAGGTCATAACCCCTCTCTCTTTAAGCCTGCCACACTCACGTCTTCCTTCCATGAAAACCCAGAACCCTATGGCATTGCCCGCGACACCGATGATAGACATCAGTAGCAGACTGTTTAAGGACGGGACCATAGTATAGTGGGTAGTAAATATCATGATAGGAACGATGAATACTACTGTAGTTGCCTCAATCACGAATAGAGCAATCCAGTTATCGTATCCGTGATCAATGAAGTTGAACAGCGCCTGTGTGAGAGCTGCAATTAAACCCATAACCAGAATACGCGTGGTAAAGGAAACGATAGCATCCATCTGATAGAAGACTACAGCGGCCACAGTCAGAATCACCGGGATGATGAACTTCGCACCGGATTTTGTTACATAGTAAGCTTTTTTTCCGTACTTGAGAATTGAAAGCGCAATAACCATTAAAGGCCACGTGTAGTTTAGAATTGTCATGCCTACAGGCTCACCTTCGTAGATTGCCTGGAAGTAGAAAAGTGAGTAGATTAAAGGCCACACCACGCCGATTGCGACCATTAAGCCGTAATCCTTGAAGGAGTAGTTCTTAAGTTTTGTCCAATAAGTCCTCGCCACACCGTTTTGATCTTTATATCTCATTATGGTGATGATCAGAGCAAGGGCGATTAGAGCTGTGACATTAACGTAAAAGGTAGTAACGTCTCCGGGCATGTTCGCGAGCTTTCCAAAAGCTGGAACTATACCCCAGGTGACAATCAAAAGTACGATGAAGCCTAGCAATCTTCCATAATTAGGCTCCTTACCGAAAGTATTTTTTGAGTTCATGATAGCCTCCTAAGCTATTGTATTCAGTTTGGGATGATTTTAACTGCTAACCACTTTAAGGAAGTTAGTTTTTCCGTATTTGATCAATACCGGTTTGTTGATTTGCTGTTTGGGATCTGTGGCTTTCTGGTCGTCTATTTTTACTGCACCTCCTTTGACTCGTCGTGCGACTTCACTGTTGGACACCAAACTGCCAGAAGTAACCAGAATCTCGTCAAGACGCATGCTGTTTGAAAGCTTGAATTCTGGGATTGAACCTAGGTTTTCACTGCTTCCAGTGAACACCATCGTCGACTGTTTGCTTGCATTTTTGGCTTCTTCTTCACCGTGAACTACTTTTGTAACTTCAAATGCGAGTTTTTTTTGGGCATCTCTTGGGTTTCCAGCCATAATCTTGTCTATCTCTTCCATTGGAATGAAAGTGTACAAACCGAATAGCTTTCTTACCATGTCGTCGGGGATTTTCTCAATGTATTGATAGAAATCGAACGGGCTGGTTTTTTTTGGATCAAGCCATAAAGGTCCACTTACTGTTTTACCCATCTTTTCACCGTTTGCAGTGGTTAGAAGAGGGAATGTAAGGGCGTGCGCATTGGCTTTGTTACCCTTGTGGTCTTTTATAAGACTCACACCTTGCAGAATATTACCCCATTGATCACTTCCGCCTACCTGAAGTCTGCAGTCATATTTCTCATAAAGTTCGAGGTAGTCCCAGGACTGCATTGTGGCATATAGAAATTCCAATAACGATAGGGGTGCCCCTTCCGAAAGACGTTTGGCAAATGTTTCCATCTTAACCAATTCGTTTACAGAAAAGTACCTGGCGACGTTCATCATATAGTCGTCCAGGAAGAGTGCTTTGGCGAGCCAGTCGGAGTTATCAATCATCAGAGCTTTCTTTGGATTATCCAAATCCAGAAGTCCCATACTCTGAACCTGATTTTTGATCGCAGTAGCGTTCTTTATTACCATTTCCTTCGTTAGAAGGGATCTGGCCTTGTTTTTGCCACTGGGATCGCCGACTCTGCCTGTACCGCCACCAAGAATGAAAATGATCCTGTTCCCAGCTTCCTGCATGTGATGCAAGGCCATAATACTCATAAAATGGCCTAGGTGAAGGCTGTCTGCCGAAGGGTCAAAACCCTCATAAACGGTTGTACCCTGGGTTAACAGGTTACTGACAGCTTCTTCGTCGGTTACTTGGAATTTTTTGATACCCTGCTCTTCAACAGTTGCGATGTAACCACGTTCTTTTAGTAATTCATAAATATTTCTCATATTAACCTCTCTTATATTTGTACCATATTTTATTATCAAAGATCCAGTCCTTTGACTTTGGTGGATTGTACGATAATATAAGCCTGTAGTCAAATCCCTCCTAGTTATACCAAACTTATTGAAATGCTGACATAGCTTTAGATGTAGAGTTATTTATAACAACCTAGAAGTTTGAATGAGCTATTCCTTCATATATATTTGGTTTATATAGATGAAGGAGCTTCCTTGCTAAAGATCTTTCTTTCTTAGGTCGGATGGGTTTTGTTATACCTAAAAATTATTCAATAGATAAAGTTTTTATGTAAGCTTCAAATACCTCATTTGTTTTAATTACACTATCAATATCAACGTATTCATTTTCTTTATGTGCTTGATCAGATGGTCCTGGACCAAAGACTAAAATATCAGATCCCCAGCTTTCTTGTAATAGCTGAACTTCAAAATATCCTGTGGAGTCTATATCCTTGTAAATAGGTTTTATTCCGCTTTGTTTAACAATTTCTTCGAAGCCTTCTAATTTACTTTTAGGCGTGTAAGCAGGTTTCATTAGAAACTTGAATTTAATTTCACTAACTTTGATTCCGAGCTCTTTAGCGTTAGTTTCTATTTTATCCTCAATCCATTTTCTTGATATTCTCTTATCGGAAAGTCTTATTTCACTCACACAAAAGGCATAGTCAGGAACGACGTTTCCACTATAAGAGATACTTCCGTCATTTTTTAAGATACCCCCATTTAGATGAGCCAAATTTAAAGAGTTATTTCCACCTTCATTATCATATTTACTTATGTCCTTTTGGAGCATTTCAAACATTGTTATTGCTTTCTCTATAGCATTTATTCCTAAATACTTTGTACCTGCGTGACACGACTTTCCATGAACATTGAAAGAGAATTCAGTTACTCCTCTACAACCGTTTGATATCTCCAATGAGGTGGGTTCCGGATTAATAATGATATCTGGTTTAAATTGATATTTTTCCAATAACTTTAATGCCCCTTTAAACGCATACTCTTCGTCAACTGTAAATATATAAGCAATGTTTTTTGATGACTTAAATTTTTTTGCTAAAAATAGACAAACCGATAATCCTGCTTTCATATCAACAGAGCCTAACCCATATATCTTGTTGCCAGATTTTTTTGCTTTGAATGGTTCAGGTGTACTAATTTTGGGAGGCACTGTATCCATGTGTGAAAAAAATATTATGCTTGGTTTTTTATTATTGTATGCAATTATATTAAATCGTTTACCTTCGACAGTTTGTTTTTCAACTTTTAGATCCGTATTTTCTATAAGGAATTTGTATATAAATTCTGCGAAAATAGATTCATCTACACCGTCACCAAGATACGACGGTATTCCAATTAATTTTTTAAGTAACTCTGTGACCTCTTTATCCATGTTATAGATTATACAGACAAAATTCGATACGCAGGTAATGTTTATCACATTTATTGTTATAGCAACAAATACAAGGTTTTGGTGGGCCATTTGTGAAGAAGTGCGAACTGCTAGTTATTATTCAACAAACTCAAGTTAAACCAGTTTTAAGATTTATTGATAAAATAGAATATATGATGATCAACTATCCTTTAAAGGAGGGCAAGATAATTCAACCATTTGGTAGAGATGCCTCTGATGACCCAATATATAAGGAATTTTACAAAATCTTTGATTATAAACATTGTGGTATAGATTTCGATACTGAAATAGGTACTAATGTTTATGCAGCTTTCTCCGGCATTGTCGTTAGAGCAGAAAACCACGAAGGTATGGGAAATGTTATAGGGATTAGAAACGGAAACCTTGTAGGGTTATATGCACATCTATCTGAAATAGGTGTAATACTTGGTCAATTAGTATCTACAGGTGATCTGATAGGAAAATCCGGAGCGACTGGAAAAGCATGCCCCAAGCCACACCTTCATTTTGAGTTAAGAGACTTAACAAAATCTTCATTAAAAGAAATGGTATTTGAACCTATTTTTGAAAAAGAAATAGATCGATATAAAGACACTTTTACATACACTGTAAATAATAAAAATACACAAAAGACATTAAGGTCATTATCCAAACTTTATTTTGGTACCCAGAATTATTGGGAATTAATAAAAATAGCCAACGGATTTGATTTTGATGAGAGTATTGTATTAGAAGAGGCTAGTGAAATAATCATTCCAAATTATAATTAAATATGATTGAATTTCGTAAAAAGTTCGAGTCCTTCTTGGGTTAGTCATAAGTGTGGTTCTTATAACAACAAAAAAACGTGGTGGGCGAGAGAGGACTCGGTCACGCGTCTTAACATCTTGTACCTCGCTATCGCTCAAACAATATGTAAAGCCCGCGACCCCGTCTCGCTCACTTCTTTCGCTCCGACATTCTCGTCCTCTCTCCTAATAAAAGTTCCCGCTAACCTCTCAGAAATTCAAGGCTAACGGGAACTTTCATGGTGGGCGAGAGAGGACTCGAACCTCCACCCTTTCGGACACGGTCCTAAGCCGTGCGCGTATGCCAATTCCGCCACTCGCCCATGATTTATTTTCTATTAAATTTTTAAATTTACTTTTATCTTCTGCACGTCTTACGCCCTCTAATGGTCTAAAGCCGTGCGCGTATGCCAATTCCGCCACTCGCCCATGATTTATTTTCTATTAAATTTTTAAATTTACTTTCATCTTTCGCACGTCTTACGCCCTCTAATGGTCTAAAGCCGTGCGCGTATGCCAATTCTTTACTACTGTAAATATGTTTGCTTACGCAACCATAAAGCCACTCGCCCATGATTTATTTTCTATTAAATTTTTAAATTTACTTTCATCTTCCGCACGTCTTACGCTCTTAAGGGATCTAAAGCCGTGCGCGTATGCCAATTCTCTACTACTGTAAATATGTTTGTTTACGCAACCATAAAGCCACTCGCCCATGGGTATTTAGTAACTTCTTTTACGAACAAAACAATTATAGCAGAAACAAAAAGAAGCCCGCCTTCGGCGGGCTTCCCACTATTATTTCACAATTATTCCACAGTTATTGAAATAATATTTACTTATAGATTAATCTTGAGTCATATCTAGAAATTTTTGATTTCAATTCCCTTTATATTATTGGATTTTTACCCCAGTTGCGCTGAGTTTTTTAAGAAGCAAATAAAATACTTCTATCTATCAACTTAGGATTCTCAATTTTACTAATAAAAAAGTTAACACCGTTTCTCCAGTTAATTGAATTTGGAGGTGTGTACACAGGAGCAATTTTTTCAGGAGTATCTAATCCTTTAGCTACATATTTTTCAGATATTCCCTTTCCCACTGTTTCAATAGCTTCTTCAAATGATTTAAAATAAATAGCATTTTTACCATAGATACCCCATCCAAAAGGGTTGTACGAATTTGGCAACATCCTTTTACCACATGAAGATTCCATACATGATATTGCTGGTAAAAGTCTGTAATCCAAACCATATTTTTCCGCTACTCTAACAAACGTATCGGCGTCCTCTTTTAAAGGTGATTTTTGAGCTTCGAAGAACTTTTCTAAAGATTCAATCTTCTCTTCTCTACCCGTATCTATTTCCTTTCCGATAAAGCTCATAGAAGCATCTAAGGGCCTGTTATTCTCTACAGTTACAAGAATAGCCATCCACACAAAGATAGCGACAAAAGGTAATATTTTTAGTTGTTTTTTCAGTATTTTTTTACTCATACAAGGGGTGATTTTAGCACATTTTTCAATTATGTGCAAATGCTATAGGATATATTTCATAAGGTTAGTAGTTATAAAAAGTTAATTCAAAGGGGTTTCGTAGTTTTGAATTGTATCCCCGAAATGGTTTACTCCTTCACACCACGATCCTTTCGATGGCGGGGTGTATATTTTCATAATTTCACAAGTGTCCGTCACACCTCTTGAATAAAATTTATCAGATAAATATTTTGAAACAGTTTCAATTCCTCTCACCCAATTATCAAATGAAAAGACGTAATCCCCGTAGACTCCCCAGCCCCAGGCGTTGTAAGATTCAACACCATTGGTTTTAGGTGTCTTTTTTCCGCAACCTGATTCTTGGAATGATATTGCTGCTACTAACCACCAAGGAATGTTGTTTTTATCAGCTTCGTAAACCATTACATCTCCCATACCTTCTAATGGACAGTTATATATTTTGTAAACAGCATTTATTTTTTGAGCTCTTGAATCCCTTGAATATATTGAAGCCGTAGTTGTTTTTATTGTTAGAGGTTTTGATGAGTATATTGAATATTTTGTTGTGTCCTGTGGTACTGCTTTTTGAGGAATAGTCATTATAGATGTAACAAAGGCAAATATGGCTACAATTGAAAAAGATGCCCATACTCCGGTAACTCCAGCTTTAATATTTGTTTTATCTACTTTTAAGCCTATCTTTTTGAAAACATTCTTGGATTTACTCTTTAGTTTAAAAAGGACACTTCTCTTTACATTTTTAGTATCTTCAAATCCTCCTGCAATTGAAAATATATTCTCATTTATTAAAGCAGAACTAAGAGAGTTTATCTCTTCTTTACTATAAAAATTGGAGATTTTCTTTTTGAGGAT
>JAKLGS010000133.1 GCA_022710505.1 Patescibacteria group bacterium | reverse complement strand
TTCTTTTTTAGAAAAAATCTTTTTAAGCAAATCTGTTAATCCAATTTTTTGTAAGAAATCAGCTATGTTATTTAACGAAAGATTAAAAATTAAAAATATCGAACCTAAAATTCCTATAAAAATTAATACCACCGCGCCTATAATACTAATTCCTGAAGAAAGAGTACTTGATATCTTGTATCCTATTAACCCGCCTCCTTTTCCCGCCAAAGCAACATCATAAGAATTTTCTTCCGAAATAAAAACATGTAAAACTGCTGATAGGGAAAACAGCATTAAAAAAAGACCTATGAATATCCTGGCTTCCTTGAACCTTTCGCCAATACGATCAAAAAATAAAATTCCAAAACTACCGAAAATGAAGGGTATCAAAATAGATGACTTGCCAAAATATAATTTTAAGAAATGTTGAATTCTCGAGTTTATTTCGTAATCAGGAGCAAAAAAAGATATTAAAGTAACTAAAAAAAGAGCCAAAAAAAATAAGGATACAATAGACCTGACAGTGTCAGGTTTTACATTGATTTTTAATTTGAACTTTTTCTTTCTACCTCTGGACATTATCCCTATAATAGCACAAAGAAGGCCTTAGTAAAAAGGCTAACTACAATTTACATTGTTATAAAATGAACAATTACCATCGGATACATTCCGGTTTCTTTTTTAAGGAATCTGGATATATCATTTTCCAAGCGTCTTTTGTAGTCTGAGGGGTCTTTTTTACCGGCTTTTGAATTATGAATTCTTTTGAATATAAATTTTTTGGATTTATCCATCAAATCCTTAGAATCTTTTACGTAAATAAACCCTCTGGTAATTATTTCCAGTTTATCCGCAAATATATCACCCTCTTTTGATGCAGGTATCGCTACAACAAATACCCCATCAGATGATAAATGACTTCTATCCTTGACCACAATTGGATTAAGCTCGTCGACTTTATTGCTACTAATGTAAACCTGCTTAATTTCATAATGTTTTCCTTTTTTTGCTCTTCCATTTGAAAATTCAACAGAATCACCTTCCAAACATTCGAATACATTTTCTTTAGGTATACCCATATTAAACATTACATTTTTGTAAGCCCTCATTTTTGTTATTGTTCCACCTATAGGAACGTGATATTTAGGATTAATTAGCTTCGCCAACCTCTCTATGTCCCCTCTAACAGAGTGACCTGACACATGAAGGTTGTCTTGAATTTCACTGTAAATAACCTCACTATTTTTTAAAGTTAAGTTGTCTCTTACCTTTTCGACGGTAATATCAGCTCCCGGAGGATTTGGATCTCCAGAAAATATGACCATAGCATCATTTTGAAGAACAATTGACTCGTGCTCATCCCTGCTTAATCTTTCTAACGAAGAACCGGGTTGACCGTAACAACCTGCTATTAAATAAACAAGGTCTTTTTGGTCATGGCTGGTAGAGTCTTTTTCATTTATAAAGAAGTCGTCAGGAAATGGAAGGTAGCCTAACCTTCTCCCCACATCAATCATCTGTTCAATAGATCTTCCACTGGGAACTATTTT
>JAKLGS010000132.1 GCA_022710505.1 Patescibacteria group bacterium | reverse complement strand
AGGGTGAGATAGTTGAATAATTATTTAGCTCAAGTCTTCGTTATTTCTTTAACGGTGAGTTAAAAATAAGAGATTAGAAATAAAGAATCAGAGAGGGGCGCCGAAGGCGCCCCTCTCTTTTTATATTTTTTCTTTTTCTAACTTAATTCTCCTCTATCTTAATTTTTCGTTATATCTTCTATTACTTTCAACTTACCTATCTTTTATCTTTTGAGATAATTCCCAAACCAGATAAAATAACTATATATTTTCGGTATCATCCAAAAAAGATTCAGTATCGTCCGCATCATCGGTTAAAACTTCTTTCGAGACATCGATGTCTGAACTTATTTCAACCGATTTATCAGGGCTGGTAACCACAGAACTACTATCCGTTTCCTCTGTAAAAGAAACCTCTTCCGAACTAGTACCAGACGGACCCCCCACCGAAACATTTTCAACAACAGGTTGAGTTTCTGTAATAGTATCCTCTTTTATCACCTCGCCGTCTAAATCAGTGTTGCCGATTACATCATCCGACAAATTAGCACCACTAACGTCTTTTAGACTTTTATCATAACTTAAACCAGTAGTGTTTGAAGATAAATCCACAGGCAATTTTTTATTGTCGTCCATAACTTTTTCCCTTTTTAAAATTTTTTATTGCTTAAAGTATATCAAAGGTTGACTGACATCATAAATAGTGATTATATTTAATTAAATTTAACTGCCCTTAGTTTTCGTATTGTTCATAAGGGCAAGAAAGCCCAAAATGGAAACTTTAGAATTAATATTAATCGTTACCCGCATCTTAGTTTACATTGCTGTTGTGGGTGTTTTGGTTTATCTAGTTTTGATTTTAAAAGAAGTCAGAGAAATGGTTGCTGATGCAAAAGATGTAGTAAAAGTAGGGAGAAACATTACAACTTCAATAGCGTCGCCGGTAAACTCTGTGGTTGGTCTTTTAAGTGGGGTTACAAAAGGAATAAATGCAATCAGATCTGTAACGGATTTATTTGATAAAGGAGAGGAGGATGAATATGAGGACTATTGATAGAAAAGACTCTGATTTTTACAGATACGGACATCCAAGACATCTGTGCCGTAATAATGGAGGTTCGTTTTCAAAAGGATTTTTTTGGGGCGCAGTAATTGGAGGTATTTTGGGAGTTCTTTTTGCACCTGAAAAGGGTGAGGGCACAAGAAAAAAGATAAAAGAAAAAGCAAAAGATTACGAAGAAAAAGGAAAAGAAGCTTTAGAAAAAGCATCCGAAGAGTTAGAAAAAGCCAGAATAAAATATGAGGAAGCCGCAAAAAAAGTAGGCCCTGTTATTGAAAAGGCAAAAGAAAAAATAGAAGAGGTTAAAGTTAAATCAGAGCCTTATGTTGAATTTGCTAAAGAAAAGGCATCTGAAGTTAAGGAATTTATTCAAGAAAACAAAGATCCTATTGAGGACACCCTGAAAGATTTAGCAAACGAGATACTGGATGAAGGAAAATTAATAAAAAAAAGATACTTCAAAGGTACGAGAAAGAGATAATTGTCATTTTTGATCAATGCTATTAATTTCCCCCTCTAAGATGTTAGAAT
>JAKLGS010000131.1 GCA_022710505.1 Patescibacteria group bacterium | reverse complement strand
AATATAAGGACTGGTATATGAGAAACAACCTCTATGCTAGTCCTTATTAGTTATTCCAGATTTTTAACGCACTCTCAGCCTCCTCCATATTTATATTGTATTTTAAAGCAAGTTCAAACTGTTCTTTAGCTTTATCTTTAAATCCTTGTTCAAGATAAATCTCTCCTCTGATCATATAAAGCTCCGAAAAGGATCTATTTCCATTTTCAAGTATTTTTTCAATAATTTCAAAAACTTTATCGTAATTTTTTAACTCTTGGTACGCTTTGATAGGCTCAATTTGGTACCAAAGCATTCTTTTAGGTAATACATTTTCAACTTTTTCATATTCTTTTACAGACCTTTCATAATCACCTAAGTGGTAAGAAGCTGTAGATATATTAAAATGTGGGTAGGGATTTTTGTCTTCTTTTAAACTCTCCTCCTCTGCTCTTCTTAAAGAGTTTTCCCAAGCTATTTTCTCATCTACTTCTTCTCCAATTATTGATTCAACCTTTTCTTTTAATTCTGGAGTATATACAACCACGTAGCTATAATTAAAAGCCTGCCACATGGTTAAAAAGTCATAATATCCAATCTTTTTGTTTGGACCTTCGTAGGAATCGTCTTGAACTATTATCTGTTTATCTTCATCATATCCAGTAACGAATCTGAAATGTCCGATATCTTCGTTTGGTTTTAACCATGTTTTTACAACAACTGGTATTCCATTTGAAATAAATTTTTGGAGCAGATCAATGTCTCCGTTTACCCTACCAATAGCTTCAAGTCCGTACTCATTAGCCCAATTTACGAACTCATAAGTAAAAATTGTTTTATCATCGTTGTCTCCTTTTGGGTGTTGAAAAGGTCTCATTTTACTTGCAAGCTCTTCTTGAGGAACTTTTACTCCGTACCATGCCATTGCCATAGAAAGTGTTGCAGGTCCACAGTTATTGAATGATTGATAAACGTGATAATTGTTAGTAAGTTGTGCGTACTCTCCAGGCACTTTCAAACTTACGGGATTTGGCTCAACTTCCAAGCTAGGGTTTGATTCGGATTGCATTGTACTGCCCTTTCCTTCAGTTTTTGGAGTTAAGTTATTTGTATTTTGCTCGTTATCTCTCACATTTTGCACAAATTTAGTATCAAGTGGGGGGTTTTGGTTAATTTTATAAAACAAAGTAATGCCTATAACTGCTGTTAATAGGAACACTAACATAAATATAAATTTCTTCATGTTGTCTGGATTATATACTAATTGAGTGTTCTCTTAAAAAAATCCACAGTATTTTGCATAGCTTTATCAAAAGAAGATCCCGAAATATTGTGCCCGTCGGTTGGATATTCGTTTATTTCGTGTTTCAAAGTGGTTTCAAGAAGAACAGAGCTTAAGTTTCTTGTATATTCAATGCTAACAACAGGATCATCCACTGCGTGATTAATTTGAACTACCCCATCTAAACCTCCTAGATAGTTTGTAGGAACTACCTTCATCCAAAATTCATTATTTGGATCAAAATTACCGTATTTTTCAAATAACAGGTTTCGCTTTTTCCTGGATTCTGATTCTTGAGAAGGTGGTTTGTAGCTGTTATCAGAAATACCGTATTCTGATAAATCCGAATA
>JAKLGS010000130.1 GCA_022710505.1 Patescibacteria group bacterium | reverse complement strand
TGACCCGTAAACTTCCAGCGGTTTTCATAATCAGCCGTTTGACTATGTTGTTCCGACATCGTCTCCCCAAAAGGTAAATTTAAGAAAAACTGGATTAATTAATTTACTCAAAAGACAGTGACATTTGCAGATCAACGTTCTACTTAAAAGAGAATTCTTCTATTAGCCGTTTTTTCTAATTATCCTGTTTGAATTCTATAGATTTTTTTTTACAAAAATTCTCTTCATTAAAACTCCAATATTTTAGAAGCAAATTTTCTTTTGTAATGTAATAATTATCATTTAAGATATGATTTATACCATCAGTTTTGAGAATGAGTGAGTCATTCTTTTCTGTTTTACAAACAATTTCATAACAAATTACAAATAGAACTTTTTGTTGACTTTCCTTATTTTTAATGTCATACTCAAAATTACTAATCAACTCTTTTTCAAGTACAAAAGAATCATTATTAATTAAATCAACTAAAATAATTTCTTTGAAATCATAACTGTTTTTTCTACTAATGGAACAAGTTAAAAATAAATGAGATAATGCTATATAAAATAATAGACTAAATATTTTTTTCCCCTCACTATTAATTTTCACTTTTTGTACCGCCATTTGTAATGTGTTCTTTATTAGGATATTTAACTTGTACAAATATTTCAGTATTTCCATCATTCCTGTAATTATTAAGAACTTCGAAAAAACTTTTTTCAACTTCATGACAACCAGAAGAATAACCTTTTTCTGAATCGTGAAAATAGAAAGAATTTAAATCCCTTTTATATTCTCTTCCGTATTCATCTTTTGGTTGCATGACAGAAACCGGTTCTAGTCTTGCTCGATTATTACCCCAATCTTCATATGTATAGACGTATCCTGGTTTATCTTCCACAGGAATTGACTCGATCTTTTCAATTCCTCCCTCAGGGTTTCGTAGTAAATTACCTTTATTATCTGCCTTAGCTACACGATCTGGATCAGGAATAAGATTAATTTTATATTTCCCTTCAACAGTTGGTCCACCATTTTTAACAACCTGATATTTAGACTTTTGTAAATTCATTTTACCTTGATCTGTCTTAGCATCACTCAATCCAGATGAGGATTTAAAAGTATGCTTTAATTCTGTTTTATCTCCAAACTTGCCACCATACCAATAAATTTTATCACCAGTTGCTAAAATCCAGTCTCTACCATCTGGATCAAAAAACAAAATAGGATTCTGAGCACAATAAATAAATGGACTAAACTCTGGATGTTTTTCAAAAAACGGGTCAACACTCAACCAAATACTAACCTTCGGATCATAATACCTCGCTCCGGCATAATACAAACCGGTCTCTCTGTCCAACTCATGACCCGTAAACTTCCAGCGGTTGTCATAGTCAGCCGTTTGACTATGTTGTTCTGCCATTGTCTCTCCGAATGGTAAATTTAAGAAAAATTCGTAAGGTAAACCATTCCCATCTGTTAAAAATGTTGCAGTACCCAAATGATCCGGATGATAATAGTAAATCTGGTCTTCCGGTCGGGCTGCATAGGATTCTCCCATATCACTGGAGGAAGTTGTCTCCTCCTCTTCTTTGTCAACTAAAGGCTTGTACTCTTTAAAGCTTAACTTGGTTTTTATTTCGCCTT
>JAKLGS010000013.1 GCA_022710505.1 Patescibacteria group bacterium | reverse complement strand
AAGTAAAAGTATTGGTTTCGGTTTTTGGAAGAGAAACACCGTTGGAATTATCTTTCACTCAAGTTTCTCAATTATAAAAAATGGCAGTACAAGCAAAAAAAGGTAAAAAAATAAAAGCAATAGTAAAATTGGCAGTCGATGCAGGTAAAGCTACCCCAGCTCCTCCTATCGGACCGGCGCTTGGACAACACGGAGTTCCTATAATGGATTTCTGTAAAGAGTTCAATGCCAGAACAACAAAAATGGAAGGAAATATTATTCCGGTAGTTTTAACCGTTTATGAAGATAGAACTTTTACTTTTATTACAAAAACACCGGTTTCAACACATTTAATAAAAAAAGCTTTAAAACTATCTAAAGGTTCCGCAGTGCCAAATAAAGACAAAGTAGGTAAATTAACAAAAGCTCAAATTGAAGAAATTGCTAAAGAAAAAATGGCAGATTTAAATACCAAAAATGTCGATGAAGCTATTAAAATAATTACAGGGACAGCAAAGTCCATGGGAGTCGAGGTAGAAAAATGACCAAAATAAAAAATGAGAAAGATTTAAAAGAATACTCCTTAGAAGAAGCTATTAAAAAAGTTAAAGAAAGCTCAAAATCTAAATTTGATGCTAGTGTGGAAGTACACATAAATCTAGATATCGATCCTAATAAACAGAACATTAGGTTTTCTCTGAGCCTACCTAACGGAACAGGAAAAACTAAAAAGATTGCTGTTTTATCATCAGGTAAAGTAGAAGGTGCCGATGTAAATTTGACAGAAGAAGATTTACCAAAGATAGAACAAGGAAAAATTAAACCTAATGTGGATTTTGATATTTTGATAACAGAACCAAGATATATGCCTGTTTTAGCTAAGTACGCAAAAATATTAGGGCCCGCAGGAGCTATGCCTAATCCTAAGAACGGAACGGTCACAGAAGAGATATCAAAATCTATCTCCCAGTTCAAAAAAGGCAAGATGGAAATAAAAACTGAAAAGATGGCACCAATTATTCATACAATAATAGGAAAGGTCAGTTTTGATGAAAAATCTTTAGCAGATAACTACAACGAGTTGATAAGTGCCTTAAAAGCTAACAAGCCCGCCAAAACAGTGCCTTTGTGGATAAAGAGTATATTTATCTCCTCTACCATGGGGCCTTCTGTAAAAGTCAAGGATTTAAACTAAAATCTTTTTTTAACACAAATACTCCAACATGTTCTTCATAAATAATTTTTTAGTAGTGTGAATTGTTTTGTATTCAGAATAAGCAGATTACAAACCGATGTATATATCTATCTTATTTCCCAACGTGTAAAGAATTCCATTTTCCATTTCAAATCTTTTCTCAGTGTTTAAGTTCCTGTCTATGACAATAAAGTCGTAAATTAAAGTAATAAAATTAACGTGAAAAGGTAATATGTCAAAAATTCCCCTATCATTCTTTGACGTTATTGAGGCAGCTTCTCCTAAAAACAGCTGTTCTTTCTTATTTTTTATTGACACCGTTATTTTATTGTCTATTGTGTCTTTTTTCTTCATTTAACATTTTCTTTCTCTATATCGGATGCTTTTCCAATAAACATAAACTTATCTTCTGATATATGGTCGTATTTGCCCTCTATAATATCTTTTACGTCTTTAACGGTATCTTGAACAGGAACATATTCTCCTTTTCTTCCTGTTTGTTTTTCAGCGACAAAAAAGCTTTGTGTCATGTAATTTTTTAATTTATTTGCTCTTTGGTACAATATTCTATCTTCTTCGGATAGTTCCGATTCTCCAACTAATGACACTATTCTCTCTAGTAATTCTGACTGTTTTAGTAATGATTTGGCATTGTTTGCAACAATATAGTGAAGCGGAGACACGTTTTTAGGATTCAAAGCCCCTGAATCTGAAGCAAGTATATCAACCGCAGGAAGCCTACCCTCTCTATACGCATCTCTTGAAAGTACGACCGATGAATCTAAATACCCAAAAACCGCCTGTGCGGTCTGGTCAAATAAATCATCTTCAGGAATATATACTGCTTCTATAGTAGTAAGTACCTTATCCTTTCTTGAAACCAACCTTTCATGTATTTCAGCCACCTGGGAAGACAAAGTGGCTTGATACCCGTCCTCAGAAGGAATACTGTTCATTAGCAAACTTAGCTCATTACCTGCTTGAGCAAACCTGAAAATATTGTCAATAAATAACAATACATTTTTTCCCATATCGTCACGCATATATTCAGCAATGCCTACTCCCGCGTATGCTGTTAAAAATCTCACTGAAGCCTTCTCACCCATTTGTCCAAAAATCATCGATACATTTGGTAATACCCCGCTATCATTAAGTTCATCAAAAAGCTCCTGGCCTTCTCTGGATCTCTCCCCGACTCCACAGAAAACTGAAACATTATTTCCTAAATCTTTATTAATAATATTATTTAAAATCTCAGTAAGAAGGACTGTTTTACCAACACCTGAACCACCAAACAAACCCACCTTACCTCCCTTTAAAAGAGGTGCAAACATATCAACAATCTTTATACCTGTCTCAAGAAAGTCTGTATTTATTGTGGAATCATCATATGAAGGAGCAGGGCCGAAAAGCTCTTTTCTTTTTTCAAACTCTATCTTACCCATACCATCAAGATCATTTCCAAATATATCAATTACTCTACCGAGCATATTTTTGCCAACCGGAACTCCAACTTTCTCACCGGTTCTAATAACAGCGGATCCTCTTACAAAATCGGACGAACCTGACAAGTTTATGCAGTTAAAACGATTTACTTCTGATGAATCAACCACCTGAAACACAATATTGGGGTTACTTTCAAGTTTTAAGACTTCGTGTATAAAAGGCTTGGGGTCATCAAGAAACTCGATTTCCACAACCACGTCTCTTATACTTACTATTCTTCCTTTTGATTCTTTTATTTCCATAAGGAACCTCCAAAAATTACAGACTGCATACTTGAATTCAAATCTTTATGCTTAGCTTTTTTCATTTCTATATCCGTATGTCTTATTTTTTCACCTATATTTTCAGACGCAATGTCCATACTAATCATTCTTGATGCAAATTTACTTAAGCAAGACTCAAAAACGACCTGCTCAAAAATTAAAGATTCAATTTGTTTTTCAAAATGCTCGGCAACACCTTCTACTGATGGTTCAAACAAAAACCTGTCATCATAACTTTTTAAACTACTCTCAATTCTTTTTAATTCTACCGGAACTTCGGTCCTTGTAGCTACCTGGGAAAGAACACTTCTAAAAGAACCGTGATAAACTACGACATTAGAGTACTCTGTAACTTTTTCTATTAGTTTTTTAATTCCCGGCTCATCTATCCCGTTATCCATCATTTCAAAGTAAGTGTGCTCTTTTTTAGTTCCTAAATTTTCATACATTCTCTGACCTACTTTTCCAACTATAAAAATATCAGCATCGGAGTTCAGTACATCTTTTTTAAATTTCTCAAATGTATTTACTATAATATCTCCGTACATACCTGTGTTAGAAGAAAGTAAAATATAAACAGTCTTACCATTGGTATTCAAAATCCTCTCTTTTGCTTTCCCTTTCAAAGATTTTCTATAAACTCTGTAAGCATAGGAAATATAAGCAAAAGCTTCGTTCAAACCCTTCATAAACTCTCTTCTTTCCAAAATAAATTTCTTAACTTTTCTCATTCTCAAAGCGGCAATTTCCTCATAAGACTCGACCATATTTAAAAAACTTTGTAAATAATCCAATTCGTCTTTTATATTTTTTAACGATTTCATTCTGTACCTCTATCCATATAATCAATTAAATCTTTATGAGACGCACTTACCTTTCCAAGCAATGCATTAAAATCAGGAGATGTTGATATTAGATTACTGACCTTCTCCTTAAAGGAGGGGTCTTTATCATACAAAGATTGGGCCTTCATTTTATAAAATTTTATTTTTCCGGAGGTTTCCTCTTTTAATATACCTGTCCAAACTAGGACAAACATTAATATTTGTATATCTAAGGAATAAGTTTCCTCGTTCTCCTGATCAAATAACTGATTGATTTTCTTACCCATATCAATTGTTGCTTTAATACCTTCGTTTATTTCCGCACCAAAGTGAATGAATCTCTCAGTTTTATTATGCAAAAACAAGAAAGTAGACAGCTCGCGGTTAATACCCCATCTGATAGGTGTCTGGGTCTGACGCCCGACTCTTGTAACAGATAAAAAATGGTTTATGGCAGGCCTTTTCCCCGCTTTAAAAATTGCATTATCAAAAAATATGTGTCCATCTGTAATGGACATTAAATTTGTCTGTATGTATCCCGTTATATCACCTTCAATGGACGCCGCTACAGGTAGACATGTGATTGAAGATATTTTTCCATTCATTTTAAAATTACCAGCTCTTTCAAGAAGCCTTGCGTGGGCAAAGAAAATATCACCGGGGTAAGAATCTCTGCCGGGAAATTTCTTCGATAATAAAGATACCTCTCTATAATATTTAGCGTGGGCTGAAAGGTCATCGAGAACCAATAAAACATCCCTACCCCTATCTCTAAAATATTCCGCAATAGTCATAGCTGTGTAAGGTGTTAAATAAATATTTGCTAGAGGGTCCGATGAGGCAGAACCTACTATAATTGTATTTTGACTCACACCATGTTTTTCAAAAAGATTCTCTACCCTTCTTAACGATTGTTTCTTTTTTGCTATACCTGCATATATACAAATGGTACCCATTTTTGCTTGATATAAAATTGATTGTAGTGCAAAAGTTGTTTTACCGGTGTTCCTATCTCCTATTACAAGTTCTCTCTGCCCCCTTCCCAGTGGAACCAGCATATCAACGGTAGATACACCCGTCTCTAAAGGCACCTTGATTCTTTCTCTGACATTAATAGGCGGGGGTGGTGAATTTATCTCCCTATATTCTTCTATGCCAACAATAACTTTATTATCATGTAATGAAGTACACAAAGGCCCGATAGCCTGGCCTAACAACCCCTCCCCGACAGGTACTTTCAAAATTTCTCCGGATCTTGAAACTTTTTCACCAACTACAACAGGTTCTTCGGAAAAGGACAAGACCTCAACGTAATCTAATGACAAACCTACAACCATCCCCATGCCCCCTGATTCTGAGTATACTATTTCGGAATAAACACATCCGGGGAGACCTCTGACATAAACAACAGGGTGACTCACTTTTTCAACAAAACCAATTTCAGAGTTTTTACCCATACATTCTGTAAATTTTTGTTTATAGGTATCTATTAATGACATCTTGTGTTGTTAAGTAACTTGTTACTTTTTTTCTTACTGTTAAATCTATGACATTACCCTCAATGTAAAACATTGCTCCGGATTCAAGATTCTCTAATGTATCCACATCTAATATGAAATTCATACTGTCATATTTATGCTTTAGAGTTTTAATAACGTTGTTAATAAATTCTATAGAAGGAATAAAATTAAGCTCAATTTTCACAACTATGGATTTTTCTATCATATTTCTAACATCTCTTAACATATTAATATCGGATTCACCAACTTCCCCTGACATTAAACCGGGTATATTTTTAATTATCTCATTAAGCCAATCCGGCTTAATATCGCCAAAAACCGATTGTAATACGGCCTCTGTATTAAAGCTCCCTACGTGATGAGATAAACCTTCAAGATAATCAAACAATCTAATAAAATCGTTGGCTCTTTTCTTAGTCAACAGTATATTAAAAAAATCTTGGGCAGTATAAGCACTCATATTAGTTTTCCTTGTTTATTTTCAAACCCGATTTCTTAATCTCCCTATCTAAAAGGTCCAAAATTAATTTTTCATGCTTTATTTGATCCAAATCCTGACCTATCACCTCACTATGTATGTTTGATAACAGCTCGAATATCTTTTTGTTAAGGGATTCTACTTTAGACCTCTTATAATCTTTAATTTCTGCGTCTACTTTGGCATACTCAGATGTTATTTTCTCTTCTAAAGCATCCTGAGCCCCCATAGTTTCTCTTTTGACAACATCCTTAAGCTCATCTACACCTTGTATAGCTTCTTTTTTCATTGCTTCGGTGACTTCGTAAAGCGTTCTAATATTTTCCTTCTTACCCTCCTCTATTGCTACTCTATAATTATCTAATAACTCCTCAGAAAGATTATCTAAAACCCTGCTTTGCTTTTCATATATATCCTTAACACTATCTTCAAGTCTTTTTCTGTTTTCTTTGGAAATAACATAAGTATTATCTAAAAGACCTTGTGCTTTTATCTGTGCCCTTCCCAAAATTTTTAGCGAGTCGGCCCGCGCTCTATCTAAAATTTTAAGTGCTTCCCCATAAGCGCTTTTTTCAATTTCATTATTATCAACACTTAACCCTTCCTTATTTTTATTTTTTAAATCTTTGGAAAAACCTTTTCCTAAATTTTTTAAAAAATCATTCTCATAACTCTCTTCATCTTTAATAAAAAACAACCAATAACCAAGAAGAATTAGAGGTACAATAAGAGAAACCAATACCAAGAATGTATTAGTATCAAAACTATCTAAACCAGTAAGATAAACGGGCAGTTTTTCTTTCATAAAAATATTATAAACACACAATCATCTCTATTCAATGTTCTTATTAGATGGTAAGGATAAAATAAGCAGCAATCAAACCCATTGCCATAATTACGAAGGTTAGAACAAAATTAAAAAACATTACCTTTCTAATTGCCGACCCGGCTAACGGATTTCTGCCCAAGGCTTCCACACTCGATCCGGTAATCTTACCGAACGAAGAAAATCCGATAACAAAAGACGCAAATATAATAGCAATTGCTAGAAGATACCTTAACGCCTGTACCGGTGTCATAAAAGGAGATGTTAAGCTATTTCTTATTATATCAAGTAAGTTTCCGCTCAAACCTTTTCCAAAAAACATAGTTTTAATGTCTAACAATATGTATATCTGTCCTATTTCATCATTATTATTAGAAGAGAATTCCTCCATAGCAACCCCCAGCACCTGACCGTCCTCGTTAGCTTTAACTCCAACCCCAGGTATGTCAGAGCTTGTCACATAGTCACCCTCTTTTATATCGCCGTTTTTTGAGGATACATTTAAAGGAACCTCCCCCATAGACGTGACGAGTTTCGAATCTTCTAAATTTCTATCCACAAAGGATATCGAAGGATTTTCAACTATAACACCGTATATTGTAGGATCTTGAAAAACATCAGTTAGTGAGTACTTTCCCTCCTTGTAGCTTACTATATCGCCCGGATTTCCTTTATTATCAACAATAGGAACAGTTACAGCATACTCATAAGATACTGCGAAACATTTATTCGACAACAAAAAGGATAGATTTAACGATAAAAATAATAAAATAATAAAAGTCTTTTTAAAAGGTTTGCGATTTGGCATTAACATTAAGCGTAGACAATATTATTAACGTAGTCAAGATAAGAGAGTTACACCGAGCACGTGAATAAAATCTCAATAGTTTATTTTAATATGCTACAGGTCTATATTTTTAAAACTATCTTAGAAGAATAAATTACAACAGTAACTCAAAGAAAACTTCTACTTTCCAAAAAATTTCCTACGTTTTTTTCAAAATAAAAAACAGTTTGTGTCAATTTTAATTTTTCAATAACGAATTCTGATATATAAAAAATGATTTAAATTTATATAAACATAATAGTAATAATTACAAAATGCTTAGGTATTTTGATGATAATTGATTAATTTTAGGATTTAAGAGATAAAGATTTTTAGCTTATATTAATGGTCTAATTTCATTAAAGAGTATCTAAAATACTCAAATTATTAAACTTTTGATTGTTTTATATTTAACTAACTATTTAAAAATTTAAACTGATGTTTTTTCTGATAAATTATTTATTTCCTTTAAATGAGCTAAATTAAAGGCATAGTTTGATTAAAAATATATGAAAAATCTACAATAACAAAAGCTGCAATTAATTGATGAGTAATTTAGTATTTCAAAACCTTACTAATTGTTTTCATTATAAGAAAATCTATTGACACGAAACAAAAAATCATCTACCATTTTAATAAGTTTACTAAACATTATTGTTACAATGTTTAGCAAAGTTTTTTAATGAGCCTGCCTGCCCAAGATAAAAAACAACAAAATACTGAGTACACTTTTCATAAAAATAACGTACTTAAAGTTTCAAACGCTGCAAAAATTTTGGGCGTATCCCCCTCATCCCTTAGAAGATTTGAAGAAGAGGGACGCATATCCTCTTTCAGAGATCCGGGTAATGGTTATAGATATTATAGGTTAGACTTAGTTAAGGGACTGAAGAAAGAATTAGAAGAATCCAAAAACAATATAAGTGTAGAAAACAAAAAAGAAAATGTATCAAAAGTATTCACAAATAATTACCCCGAATCTAAAAAAATAGCCGGACCAAAAAATATTGAGAAACCGGCTAATCAAAATATTCTAAAACTAAAAACAGAAGATAAAACTACAAAAGAAAATAAAAAAATAATCAGTAAAACAAACATACCAAATGACCATGAATACATACACAAAAACATCAACAACGAACAAAATCAAATAGTACAAGATTTTGAAGATAAACTCACAGGACCGTTATTTAGAAGAACAAAATTTGCTGTAATTTTTTTGAGTTCGTTTTTTATACTTTCTTTAGGTCTAACTTTTCTTTCATCAAAAGGGTTTTTGCAAAAATTCGTAAACACAGAAAATATATCTTCTATCCTTGGATTAAAAACCAAACAAATTGCTGAGACTGAAGACACAAAAAAAACTTTTCCTAACGTATTAGCCGCAAGAACAAGGGTTTCTGATTTCGTTCAAAATTTTAATCTTCCGACTTTTTTTGGACAAAGAGCTACTTTTGAAGACGGTCTTGATGCAACTAATATAAACTTTACAAACGAGGCAACTATGAGCGGGTTGCTTGGAATAGACGATACAACTAAAAACACTCTTGAGGAATCCCTTAGTATTGACGGAGATGTTGTAGGAACAAATATGTTAAGCACTGTGATAAAAGAAGGGGTTGTTGACGGTACAAAATTATCTCCGGAGATTGAGTATGAAGGTAGTTTTGACTTTTTAAACGGCTCTCTGTTAGTGGACGGCACACCTATAGAAGCTACCGGAGAAGAAATAAACACCCTGTCCGGAATACAGGCAACAGTAGATGAATTAAATATTCTTTCAGGTATCCAAACAACTACAGATGAATTAAATTACCTTTCAGGTATGACAGTTAATGACGGGGAGATATTTTTTGGAAACGGTAATAGTATTTCCCAAGATCCTTCTCTATTTTGGGATACAGAAACCAGCAGTCTTCAACTTGGAAACGGTTCTGCTTTTACAGGATTCAGAGCACCTGAAACTCTCATTTCAGATTTAATTTATTCGTTGCCTTCACAATCGGGAGCGACTGATTTTGTACTGGCCATTCACGACAACAATACTCTTGAATGGAGAGATGTTACAAGTTTAGGAGGGGCAGGAGATATAACGGAAGTAGGTTCTATGATAACAGGGGCGGTATTTAACAGCTCTTCTGCAAGCGGACAGTGGCTCGGGCTTGGAAGCTCTGCCGGCAGAATTCAATTTCAAGATGACGTAAATGATTCTGTAAATGTTCTTGGGGGTAGGTTGGGGGTCGGAACGTCTTCCCCATCATACGATGTTGATGTTTTAGGGACTATTCAAGCTCAAAATCTTAGATTAACAGATTTACAAACAAGCACGGATGTATTCGCCCTAATGATTGAAAATGAAGAGGTAAGAGTAAGAGACATTGGTAACTTAATACTTCCATCGGGTGGCGAGGGACAAATGCTTTATAACAACGGAGGTACTTGGACAGCTTTCAACGGTATGACATGGAATGACACAAATAATTATTTGGGGATTGGAACTATTAATCCCGGATATAAACTTGATGTTGTGGGATCGGCAAACGTAGGAACACTATTTATATCAGGAACAGAAGTACAATCAAATGCGTACGAACTAAATTTACTCCACGGACTTACCGGAGCTCTTCTTGACTCCAGCACTATTCACTTATATGCAACAACAGGTGTCAATGCCGGACAGGGTTTAATTGGAGGTGGCACAACAGGAGTTTTGACAGTAGACATTGGAGCAGGAGACGGAATAGTTGTAAATCCCGACAATATATCGATAGATATTATTACTTCGGGATCAACAGCAAGTACCTCATCAAACTCAGGACTGGAATTAACTTCCGAAGGTTTAAGAATGCTCGGCGGTTGTGATAATTATGAAGTTTTAGTTTGGAACGAAGGTACTCAATTATGGGAATGTCAGTCACCCTCTTCAATAGGAGGCGTTGTATCAGGATCTGGAGTGTCCGGCTTCATATCTTATTACATTGATACTTTTGAACAATCAGGAACATCTGACTTTTTTTGGGATATTGCTGACTCAAGATTAGGAATCGGAACAAGTGATCCTGATTACACATTGCACGTAAATGGTTCCGGTTTAATTGGAACAATACTTTTAAGTGATAGTGGAAATACAATTGGAATTGAAACAGATAGTAATTTAATTACTCTTTCAAATGATCTAGTAAGTATTGAAGGTAATTTAACAACCACAGGATATATAACTGCAGCATCTGCAGTTAATACAATAAACGGTCTTGTGATAGATAGTGGAAATATAACAACAGGGGTATGGCAAGGTTCAACAATAACAGTACCTTATGGTGGTACAGGTGCAACATCTTTAACAGACCATGGGGTTTTAGTTGGTTCGGGAATTGGTGCAATAACTGCTGTTGAACCAGGTACTGATGGTCAGGTCTTTTTAGGTATAAGCGGAGATGACCCAATATTTAGATCTCTTGGAGGTGATATAGCTTCCATCTCTGTTGTGGGTACAGGACCTGCTGAAGTAACATTTGCAAATACAGGTGTAACGGCAGGTTCTTATGGGTCGCAGATTGTCATACCACAAATTACAGTTGACACAAAAGGTAGAGTAACAGACATCACCCCGGTTGATATATCTCTATCACTTATACTACCCGGAACCGAAGGACAAATGATATATAGTGATAATGGAACATGGACAGCTTTTAGTGATTTATTTTGGGACGATTTTAATGCTTACTTGGGAGTCGGGACAACATTACCCACACAGAAACTAGACGTTTCCGGTAATATTAGAGTTTCAGGTGCTTATTTTGACAGCAGTAACAACGCAGGAGATTCAGGTTACATAATGACTTCCACTAGTGCAGGAACCCAATGGATGGATATGTCAAACGTACTTCTACCAACAGGAACCGAAGGACAACTGCTCTATAACGACAATGGTTTATGGACACCTTTTAGCGGTATTTATTGGAATGATACAAATAATTACTTAGGTATAGGAACTACAAATCCTTTGTATGAACTTCAAGTCGCAGGAACAATTTTTTCAGATAGTTTAAGAACAGACATTTTATATCTTGCGGGAACAGAGGTTACTGCTACTGCTTCTGAAATAAATCTTTTAAGTGGTAGAAGTGGTACTTTATTGGATTCATTAAATGCGGGGTCTTATGCAGTAACTTCTATCACAGCAGGGTCGGGTTTGTCATCTACCGGAACCGGCCCAGGGGAATTAACCATAGACGTCAATGCAAATTTTGGACTTTTTGTAGATGATGATTCAATTGGAATAAAACTCTCTTCCGGTGATACAACCTTAAACACATCCTCAAACTCAGGTCTTGAACTTACATCCGAAGGCTTGAGAATGCTCGGAGGTTGTACAAACGAGCAAGTTCTGGCATGGAATTCTTCTACTTTTGAATGGCAATGTGCCGACCCCTCTACCCTGGGAACTGTCCTTTCAGGATCAGGAATTGCCGGACAAGTATCCTTTTTTACTGGAACAAACACTCAGTCGGGTTCAAATAATTTATTCTGGGATAATTCACTATCAAGACTCGGAATTGGAACCTCTGCCCCTTCAAGTAGTTTAACTATTGTTCCAACAAGTGCAGGAGCAATTCAAATTGATGCATACGGAACATTGGCAGGAAATACCGGAGAATTAAGAATGTCAGAACTGTCAGCTAACGGCACTAACTACACAGGCTTCAAATCACCCGATTCCTTAGAGCAAAATTTGGTTTATATACTGCCCGGCAATACAGCATCAGGTGACTATGTCCTATCTTGGCAAAGTGGTAACGTTCTAGAGTGGAAAGATGTCACAACTTTAATGGGCGCAGGTGATATAACCAGCGTTGGTTCTATGACATATGGTGACGTTTTCTCCAGTTCTTCGGCAAACGAACAGTGGCTGGGATTAGGACCAACCGCAGGAAGAATACAATTTTTAAGCGGAACACCCGACAGTGTAAATATCTTAGACGCGAGGCTCGGGGTCGGCACTTCTTCTCCTTCTTTTGAAGCTGACATAGTTGGAACTTTACAGGCACAAAATTTAAGACTGACAAACTTGGGGTCCGGTACCGGAGCAAATGTTTTAATAATTGAAAACTCAGATGTAATAACTAGAGATATTTCAAACTACTTACTACCAGACGGAACTGAAGGTCAAATGTTATACAACGATAATGGAACTTGGATAGCTTTTGACAATATCTACTGGGATGATGTTTTAAATAATCTTGGAATTGGAACTGTAACACCACTTTTTGATTTGGATATTGCAGGTTCTTTAAATACAACATATCTTTATTTGGCTGGCAATCAGGTTACTGCAGATGCTACAGAATTAAATCTTTTAGACGGAAGGTCAGGTACACTGCTAGATTCACTAAATGTTGGCTCTTTTGCAGTTAATTCAATTACAGCTGGTTCGGGTATATCAGTTTCAAACACTGGTCCAGGGACTGTAACCGTAGATGCGGTTGCAGGAGATGGTATAACAGTGGGTGACGGAACTATAGGGATTAAATTGGCAGGTACCGAAACCACCACGTCTACCTCTTCCCCATCCGGGTTGGAGATAACAGCCTCGGGGTTAAGAATGCTTGCGGGGTGTGAGGGCGATCAAGTTCTTTCGTGGAATTCGACCACTTCAATGTGGGAATGCAACTATCCATCCTCTCTAAGCGGAATAATATCGGGGTCGGGATCTGTAGGACAAATTCCATTTTTTATAGATACATCTCAACAATCAGGATCGGATAATTTGTTCTGGGATATTTTAAATTCAAGACTAGGTGTGGGTACAAATAATCCAAGCTATCCTCTGGAAGTCAACGGCTCAGGTTTAATCGGAACAATACTTTTAAGTGATAGTGGAAATACAATTGGAATTGAAACAGATAGTAATTTAATTACTCTTTCAAATGATCTAGTAAGTATTGAAGGTAATTTAACAACCACAGGATATATAACTGCAGCATCTGCAGTTAATACAATAAACGGTCTTGTGATAGATAGTGGAAGTATAACAACAGGAGTATGGCAAGGTTCAACAATAACAGTACCTTATGGTGGTACAGGAGCAACATCTTTAACAGATCATGGGGTTTTAATTGGTTCGGGGGTCGGTGCAATAACTGCTGTTGAACCAGGTACTGATGGTCAGGTCTTTTTAGGTATAAGCGGGGATGACCCAATATTTAGATCTCTTGGAGGTGATATCGCTTCCATCTCTGTTGTTGGTACAGGTCCTGCTGAAGTAACATTTGCAAATACAGGCGTAACGGCTGGTTCTTATGGAGCTTCAAATTTAATACCTCAAATAACTGTGGATGAAAAAGGAAGGCTAACCAATGTGACAGAGATTGACATGTCATTGTACTTATTACCTATGGGAACTGAAGGGCAACTTTTATATAATAATGCCGGGATTTGGACACCTTTTGATGATTTATATTGGGATGATGGGAATAATAACTTTGGTATTGGAACCGTTACACCTGGATACGATTTAGATGTTTCAGGATCAGTTAATACAGTTGATTTATTCCTCTCAGGAAATCCTGTTACAGCAGACGCATCGGAATTGAATGTCTTAGATGGAATTCTCGCATCAACTAGTGAGTTAAATATCTTAGATAACGCAATTATAAGCACCGATGAACTTAATCTCTTATATGGTAGAGATGGAGAACTTTTAGATTCAATTAATGCGGGTTCATATGTTGTGACACGTGTTGTAGCTGGGTTGGGGCTAACTCAATCTAACACGGGCCCCGGAGAAACTACAATAAATATTGGACAAGGAGACGGTATTTCAGTAACTGCAGATTCTATTGCAATAAAGTTGGCGGATGCCGAAACCACTTCTTCAACCTCTTCCCCATCAGGTTTGGAAATTACACCTTCCGGATTACGTATGTTAGGGGGCTGTTTAAATGACCAGGTGCTATCTTGGAACGAAGTCACTCAAACTTGGACTTGTGAATTTCCATCAGCTTTGGGTGGTGTTGTTTCAGGTTCGGGTGTTGAAGGACAGGTATCATTTTATGTAGATGAATATGAACAATCAGGTTCAAATGATTTGTTTTGGGATATATCAAACTCACGTCTTGGAATTGGAACTACTCTTCCTGGATATGAGCTTGAGGTTATAGGAAGTGGTCTTTTAGGTGGAGTACTTTTAAATAACA